>NZ_MKVG01000018.1:30850-202475 GCF_001899155.1 Flavobacterium sp. 38-13 | reverse complement strand
TGATAAAAAAAATAAAAATAGGGTAATTGTTTTCTTCATGTCTACTGTTTTTCTCTAGGAATTGTTTGCTTGAAAATTTATTCATATTCGATATAAAAATAAAATGCAAAAACATAAGATTTTCAGCAAATGAAGAAGCGTTGCTTTTTCAGATATATACGATGGATTTAAACTTACATCCGTTAATTTAAAATAGACCAATATTACATAATACTCATGAAAGATGTAATTCAGAAGAGGAGACTGAAACGGTTTTGCAAACCTTATAACTATATTTTGAGAAAAAAGCACCTTAAAAGGTGCTTTTTTATTTTTAGCGGGAAAATTTATTCTTCCGGAAGCGGATCCGAAAACTGCAACGCTACTTCAGAATGCCGTTGTGCATACCTCTGATTATGATCTTTACGGGCTTCCCTGCGGCTTCCCAATGATGGTTTCTAGGCTTTTCAGGGCGTTATTAGAAACGGCCTGAAATAGAAAAAGCCCCGTGTTTAGGGGCTTTTGAGTACTCAGAGCGGGACTTGAACCCGCACGAACATTGCTGTTCACTGGATTTTAAGTCCAGCGTGTCTACCAATTTCACCATCCGAGCATGGACTTTAATTTGAGCGAAAAACGGGGCTCGAACCCGCGACCTCGACCTTGGCAAGGTCGCGCTCTACCAACTGAGCTATTTTCGCATTGTGTATTTGATAAGAACTGCAACACTTGAACCGTATTGCGGATGCAAATTTAATACATTAATTCAATTATACAAGAACTTTTTTCAAAAAAACATCAAGAAAAACATAACTTTCTGATAACGTAATCTTTAAAATCCCGTTACTTCTTTCCTAACATTCGTTTGATTTCATTGAGCTTCATCAGGGCTTCAACCGGAGTCAGCGTATTGATATCCAAATTGAGTATTTCGTCTTTTATTTCTTCCAGAAGCGGATCATCCAGGTTAAAAATGCTCAGCTGCATTTCATCATTTGAAGATTTAGTACCGTTCAATGCTTCGCCCGAATGGTCTTTCTCCAGTTTTTTAAGCAGCTTTTGTGCTTTCTGGATTACTGTTTGCGGCATTCCTGCCATCTTAGCCACATGAATTCCAAAACTGTGGGCACTTCCGCCTTTGATTAACTTACGGATAAAAAGCACCGTGTCTTTGAGCTCTTTTACAGACACATTATAATTCTGGATACGTTCCAGGATTTCTGTCATCTCATTAAGCTCATGATAGTGCGTCGCAAACAACGTTTTTGGCCTGCCCGGATGCTCATGCAGGTATTCTGCAATTGCCCAGGCTATTGAGATTCCGTCATACGTACTCGTTCCCCTGCCTATTTCATCCAAAAGCACCAGGCTTCTGTCTGAAAGGTTGTTAAGAATGGAAGCTGTCTCATTCATTTCGACCATAAAAGTAGATTCGCCCATAGAAATATTATCTGATGCTCCTACTCTTGTAAAAATCTTGTCAATAATACCCATCCTAACGCTTTCTGCCGGAACAAAGCTTCCCATCTGGGCCAACAGCACAATCAGTGCCGTTTGGCGCAAAATAGCCGACTTACCGGACATGTTAGGCCCGGTTATCATAATAATCTGTTGGGTTTCCCTGTCCAGATAAACATCATTGGCAATATAAGGAACACCAACCGGAAGCTGTTTTTCAATTACCGGATGGCGACCGTTCTTTATTTCCAATTCAAATGTATCATCCAGTACCGGACATACGTAATTGTTCTCGATTGCCAACTGCGTAAATGAAGACAGGCAATCCAATTGCGCAATTAAATTCGCATTGAGTTGTACCGGTTTTATATAAGTCGAAATCCAAACCACCAGTTGCTCAAAAAGCTGACTTTCCAATTGGTGGATTTTCTCTTCGGCACCCAGAATCTTGGTTTCATATTCTTTTAATTCTTCCGTAATGTAACGCTCCGCATTGACCAAAGTCTGCTTGCGAATCCATTCAGCCGGCACCTTATCTTTATGCGTATTTCTTACTTCTATATAATAACCAAAAACATTATTAAAAGATATTTTTAAAGAAGAAATTCCTGTTCTCTCCGATTCTCGGGTTTCAATTCCCTCAAGATATTCTTTGCCGGAATTAGATATACTTCTTAACTCGTCCAATTCTGCATGCACTCCTTTGGCAATCGCATTTCCCTTGTTGATCGAAACAGGAGCATCCGGATTTAAGGTCTCTTTAATTTTTTCTCTTAGGAGGTCACAACTATGAAGGCTGTCTCCTATCGTTTTGACAGCCGTATTCTTACTGTCAAGTGCCAATGTTTTTATTGGAATAATGGCATCCAACGATTCCTTCAGGTTTACAACTTCCCTTGGCGACACTTTTCCGGTAGCGATTTTTGAAATCAACCGTTCCAAATCCGAAATCTGCTTGATTTGGTATTGGATGCTTTTCAGCACCTCATTGTTTTCCTTCAGATAAGACACCACTTCATGACGTCCTTTAACCTTATCTGCATCTTTTAACGGCAAGGCCAGCCAACGCTTTAAGAGACGACCACCCATTGGAGAAAGTGTTCTGTCTATAACATCCAACAGTGTTACCGCATTCGGGTTATAGCTATGGTATAATTCTAAATTTCGAATGGTAAACCGGTCCATCCAAACATACGCATCTTCCGCAATTCGCTGTATTGAAGTAATGTGCTGTACTTTGTTATGCTGTGTTTCGGACAGATAATACAATATCGCTCCTGACGCAATAATTCCCTCCGGCAATTCTTCAATTCCAAATCCTTTTAAGGAATTGGTTTGGAAATGTCCCGTTAGCGTTTCAAAAGCATAATCTTCTTTATACACCCAGTCTTCAAGATAAAAGTTATGGTAGTCTTCACCAAAAACCTCTTTAAAGTTGGCCTTGTTCTGTTTTGGAACCAGCACTTCACTTGGGCTAAAGTTTTGGAGCAGCTTGTCAATATATTCTTCATTACCCTGTGCTGCTAAAAACTCTCCGGTAGAAACATCGAGAAACGAAATACCGATAATCCTTTTCCCAAAATAAATCGAAGCCAGGAAGTTATTCGATTTAGACTGCAATACCTCATCATTCATAGAAACGCCGGGAGTCACCAATTCAGTAACACCACGCTTCACGATAGTTTTTGTCATTTTCGGGTCTTCAAGCTGGTCGCAAATCGCTACGCGAAGTCCGGCTTTAACCAGTTTAGGCAAATAAGTATTCAGGGAATGGTGTGGGAATCCGGCCAAAGCTGTTTCCGTATCGGAACCTGCGCCTCTTTTTGTCAGGACGATTCCCAGTATTTTTGAAGCGCGTATTGCATCTTCTCCAAAAGTTTCATAAAAATCTCCTACTCTGAACAACAAACAGGCATCTGGATATTTCGCCTTAATCTCATTGTATTGCTTCATTAACGGAGTTTCTTTCGGAGTTTTATCTTTCGTGGCCAAGAGTATTCAGATTTTTAAATTATTTTTGCTAAAATAGAAAAACTAACAATATTGCATCCGCATTTATGAGAAAACTTGCCAACAGCGAATTAGAAAGAAAAAGCATTGAAGATTTTAAACAGGCAGAAAAAACACCAATTACAATCATCCTGGACGACATCCGAAGCCTGCACAATATCGGTTCTGTTTTCAGAACAGCCGATGCTTTTCTGATTGAAAAAATCTATCTCTGCGGTATCACGGCAACTCCACCCAATAAAGAAATCCATAAAACAGCTTTAGGCGCTACCGAAACCGTTGCCTGGGAATATGCAAAAGACGTTTTGGAAGTTATTGATACGTTACAAAAAGAAAACGTTTCGGTCATGGCAATAGAACAAGTAGAAAACTCTATTTCACTTCAGGAATTCGAACCAAAAAGCGGACAGAAATATGCTCTGGTTTTTGGAAACGAAGTAAAAGGTGTTTCGCAGGAAGCCATCAAAAAGTGTGAGGGAACAATAGAAATTCCACAATTGGGAACCAAACATTCGCTAAACATTTCTGTAAGTGCCGGTATTGTAGTATGGGATTTGTTCCAGAAACTGAATTACTAGCTTATACAGCCAAAGCCTTGCTTTCGATTTCGTTTAAAATCTGAAGATAATCGCTTTGATTTTTGACAAAATCTTTATCCGAAACATCAATGATCAGGACATTCAAATCTTTTTGAGATTTTATATAGTCCAGGTATCCCCTGCTGATTTTATCCAGATATTCTGCCGGGATTTCCTGCTCATAGGAACGTCCTCTTTTTTTGATGTTCTCCAATAGCCGCTCCGTATTCTGATAAAGATACACATACAAATCGGGCTTTTTCATTTCCTTGTAGATGATATCAAAAAGCGTTTTATACAAACGGTATTCGTCTTCTCCTAAAGTAACTTTGGCAAAAATCAGGGATTTAAAAATATGGTAGTCTGCAACAATAAAATCCTTAAACAGGTCAAATTGTGCCAAATCTTGCGATAGTTGCTGGTATCTATCGGCCAAAAATGACATTTCTAATGGAAAAGCATACCTTGCCTGGTCTTTATAGAATTTTGGCAAAAAAGGATTGTCTGCAAAACCTTCCAAAACCGTCTTGGCATTAAAATCTTCGGCAATTTTGTGAGCCAATGTTGTTTTTCCGGCGCCAATATTTCCTTCAATGGCTATATAATTGAATCGGTCAAAATGATAGTCTGTTACCGGAGATTTCAAATTGGAAACCACTTTACAATCTGAATCGTCGTGGCACTCTCTCAACAATTCGGTTACATTCTTCTGCAATACAGGATGTATAAAATCCGATTTCAGGTCATCCATTGGCAACAACACAAATTTCCTGTCGGCCATGCGTGGATGTGGTACTTTCAGGTTTTCGGTATCGATTATTTCTTCATCAAAACTGATGACATCAATATCAATAGTCCGGGACTGATAACCCATTGCCTTGTTTCTGATTCTTCCTAAACGAAGTTCGGCATTTAAGATTTCATCCAAAAGCACCGCAGACTCTTTGCAGGTATGAACCAATAGGGCACAATTATAAAATGCATCGCCTTCAAAACCCCAGGCCGGCGTTTCATACAGCCTGGAAACTTTCACAACAGTCGCAACCTCGCTGTGAATCAAATCAATAGCTTCCTGAATATTGCGAAGCCTGTCGCCTTGATTGCTTCCGATAGATAATATGGCCTGGTGCTGCATTTTCATAGACTGCAAATTAAGGAAAAGTATTTCACACAAAAGCACATTTTTAAGTTGCAACCTGAAATTATTCCACCGAAATTTGTAACTTTTCTATTATGTATGTGACCTATAAAGAAATAACAATACTATGAATTTTTTAAAGAATGTATTTTCAACCGTACTCGGCTTATTTGTTTTCCTGTTTATCCTTTTCTTCGGATTTATAATTATTGCCGCTTTGTTTGGCAATAATGAAAAAACCGTCACTGTAAAAGACAATTCCGTGATTGAACTCAATCTCGAAGAAGTAACGAACGACTATGCCGGAAAATTTTTATACGAGGATTTCGAGTTCCTGAATGAAGAAAAAACAAACGGGCTTTCTGACGTTATCAATGCTATTGATGCGGCAAAAACAGACAGCAAAATCAAAGGAATTTCAATCCTGAATAACATTTCATTATTAGGAATGGCACAAAGCAAGGCACTTCGTGACAAACTGGAAGACTTTAAGAAGTCCGGAAAATTTGTCGTAGCCTATGCGAATTCTTACAGCCAGAAAGAATATTACTTAAATTCTGTTGCCGACACCATTTATCTTAACCCGGTTGGAGAAATGGATTTCAAGGGACTTTCTTCCGAAGTTATGTTCTACAAAGACTTCCAGGAAAAAACCGGCATTAAAATGGAAGTTATCCGTCATGGAAAATACAAAAGCGCCGTGGAACCTTATTTGGCTAACGAAATGAGTGAGGCCAACCGTGAGCAGATTTCTGTTTTATTAAATTCTGTGTGGAATTCTGTAGTTGCCGACATTTCAAAAAGCCGAAACATTTCTGTTGACCGACTGAATGAAATCGCAAATGGCCTGTTGGCAAGGACTCCTGAAATGGCAAAAACAGAGAAGCTTATTGATAAGATTGCTTATGAAGACGAATATCATGACGGTATCCGTAAAGCTCTAAAAGTTAAAAAAGACGAAGAATACAATACGGTAAGCATTATTGACTATGCCCATAAAAACTCCACAACAGGAAAAAAACCTGCCACTGATAACACTATTGCTATAATCTACGCACAAGGAACCATACTTAGCGGAGAAGGTGATGTAAATATTATAGGCGAAGGCTCAATGAGACGTTCTTTGCAAAAAGCCAGAAAGGACAAAAATGTAAAAGCCATTGTCTTGAGAATTGACAGTCCGGGTGGTAGCGCCTTGACTTCCGACCTGATATGGAGAGAAATTGAACTGACCAAAAAAGTAAAACCGGTAGTTGTTTCTATGGGTAATGTTGCCGCTTCCGGAGGTTATTATATAGCTTGCAATGCCAGCAAAATTTTTGCTGAAGAAACAACAATCACAGGCTCTATTGGAGTTTTTGGAACATTGCCAAACATTACAAAACTGACCAACAATATCGGTATTCATACCGAACAGGTAAAAACACATCAGAACGCAGCCGGATACAGCATCTTCCTGCCATTGGATGAAGGAACAAAAGGCACCCTTCAGGAAAGTGTAGAAAATATCTACAAAGTTTTTGTAGGCCGCGTTGCCCAGGGGAGAAATATGAAATTTGAAGCTGTTGATTCTATCGCACAAGGAAGAGTCTGGACCGGTACCGATGCCCTGAAAATTGGATTGGTAGACAAAATTGGCGGCATGGACGATGCTTTGAAGGAAGCTGCAAAACTCGCAAATATTAAGGAATATAAAACGGCTGATTTCCCTGCCTATGAGAAAAAATTTGGAGACTTATTTGGAGGAATGCCTTTCATGAAATCCAAAGAAAGCTTTATCAAAGAAGAAGTTGGCGAGGAAAACTACCAGATGATTGAGCAAATCAGAAGAATGAGCGCTCAAAAAGGAATGCAGGCGTTGCTCCCTTATGAAATCAATATAAAATAGCGACCAAATATAAATTACAATTAAATCAGGGCATAGTCCCTGATTTTTTTTATTCAGACATTTCCTAATTGTTTTTTATTTAAAAAATTCATTTTTTATACTTTTATTAAGCTATTTGGTTTAATTTTTGTTATAATTTCGCTAAACAAATGATTTTATTATGTTAAAAAAGATTTTAAAAGCTATTGGTATATTCCTTCTGGTAGTGATAATTGCATTAGCTGCGGCTCCATTCTTGTTTAAAGATAAAATTCAGCAGTTGGTGCTGAAATCAATTAATGAGGAGGTAGACGCGAAAGTAGCGTTTGATGATGTGCATTTGAGCCTGTTCAAAAGCTTCCCGCGTGCTAATGTCACTATTGACAAGCTGGCTATTATCAACAAAGCTCCTTTTGAAGGCGACACCCTGCTTTATGCCGGAGAAGTAAACCTGAAAATGTCTGTCAGGGAACTTTTCAAAGGCGATGGTGAACCAATGAATATCGAATCATTTTCTTCTACCAATGGTGTGGTCAATATTCTTTTTGACAAGAATGGTGTTGGCAATTTCGATATTGCCATAAAAGACGATAAAGAAAAAAAGGACGATTCTGAAAGTAAGCCCTTTGCCATGAACATCCAGAACTATGAAATAGAAAATCTGCGTTTTACTTACTTTGACGAACGTTCAAAGGTGAAAATGGTGATTGACAGCCTGAACCATACCGGAAAAGGAAATTTTGCAGCTTCAAAATTAGACCTGACTACAAAAACTACAGCTAAGGTTTCATTGGACATGGACAAAACCAATTACATGAAAAACGTCAAATTGGATTTGGATGCCATATTGGGTATTGACCTCGAAAACAGCAAATATACTTTCAAAGACAACAAGGCACTAATTAACCAATTGCCACTGGAATTTGATGGTTTTATCCAGATTGTGGATGCCGGACAGGAATACGACCTGACTTTTAAAACACCAACTTCTTCATTCAAGAATTTCCTGGGTGTCATTCCTGAGGCTTATGCCGGAAATCTGAATACCGTAAAAACAACAGGTGACTTTAAAGTTTCCGGTTTTGCAAAAGGACTATACAGCGACAAAACCATTCCTAAATTCAATCTGGCCATTGCGTCAAATAATGCTTCATTCAAATATCCTGACTTGCCAAAATCTGTAGAGAACATTGTAATTGATACCAAAATCATCAACGAAACCGGAAATCTGAATGATACTTATGTCAATTTGGACAAGCTTTCTTTCAGAATCGACCAGGACGTTTTCAATGTTCAGGCCAATGTAAAAAACATCGTTGAGAATCCTTTGGTTGATGCAAAACTAAAAGGAACAATCAATCTGGGGAATGTTTCTAAAGCTTATCCGGTAAAGCTGGATACGCCACTTTCCGGAATATTAAAAGCCGATGTTGAAACGAAGTTTGACATGAAATCTGTGGAAGCCAATCAATACCAGAACATACAGGCTATGGGTAATGCGAGCATTACCGGATTTAAATATGTTGATGCCGATAAGAAAACCTATACAATCAATACGGCCGCTGCCCAATTCTCAAACCAAAAAATCAACCTGCAGCAGCTAGACATGACTACCGGAAAAACAGATTTGAAAGTAAACGGAACTCTGGAAAACTTCCTGGGTTATGCTTTCAAAAACCAGGAATTAAGAGGAAATTTCACTATGAAATCTAACCAGTTTTTAGTTTCTGACTTTATGTCGAAAACGGAAACCACGGTTAACAACAAAACAGTTACTACGGAGGCTGTCAAGATTCCTAAACTTTTAAACGTTACGCTGAATGCTTCTGCAAATACTGTAGTTTATGACAACCTGAATCTTAAAGACGTATCCGGAAAAATTGTTGTAAAAGACGAAGCCGTTTCATTGCAAAACCTGAAAACTTCAATTTTTAACGGATTGATAACCGCTACAGGAGATGTTTCTACCAAAGGCAAAGTACCTACATTTGACATGAATCTTGGATTAACGACAGTTGATATCAACCAGACATTTACACAATTGGACATGATGAAAAAGATTGCCCCGATTGCCGAAGCGATTAACGGAAAATTAAATTCGACCATCAAATTGTCCGGTAATCTGGATGCCAAAACCATGTCACCGGATTTGAACACACTATCAGGTGACCTTTTTGGGCAGCTGTTATCGACTACTGTAAATGCTAAGAATTCTGCCGTATTGAACAAGCTTGATGAAAAGGTAAAGTTTATCGATTTGCAAAAATTAAACCTGAATGATTTGAAAGCCAATCTTACCTTTAAAGATGGAAAAGTCAACGTAAAACCTTTTGATATCAAATATCAGGATATTAAGGTTAATATTGGTGGACAGCATGGTTTTGACCAATCGATGAATTACAACCTGAAATTTGATGTTCCTGCAAAATACTTAGGAAACGATGCCAATAAGCTAATTGCAAAACTGACTCCTGCCGAAGCCAACAAATTGGAGAATATTCCGGTTACTGCAATACTTACCGGTAATTTCAAAAATCCTAAAGTTTCTACCGATATTGAACAGGCCGTTACTAAACTAGCAAACCAGCTGATTAAAACCGAAAAAGACAAATTGGTTACCAAAGGAACCAACGCTTTGGAAAATCTTTTGGGAGGCAACAAAAAAGACACTACAAAAACACAGACACCTAATACTAAGGAAGACGTAAAAACGAAAGTCTCTGAAGGAATTAAAGGGCTTTTTAATAAGAAGAAAAAAGAATAGGTTTAACCTTTAAAATAAAAAGAAGCACCCTGGCAGGGTTTTGAACCCTGGCAGGGTGTTTCTTTTAAGAAATATTCATTCCAATAACATAACCTTCATAGCTGCGGACATTTAAAACGGTTCCGTCTTCAAAAATCAGGTATTGTCCTTTTACGCCTATTAATCGGCCTTCATAGTTTGGGGTTTTCTCCAGATTTAATCCGGCAACTTTCTTTGGAAATCTTAAAACCGGATATTTGAGTATGAAATGTTCATTCAAATCGGTATTGAAATAAGGCCGGACTTCCTCCGGAAGCCTTTCAAAAATACGCATTCTTTCGGCCATCAAATCCAACGACACCACTTCATTCTGCAACATTTTTCGCCAATTGGTTTTATCTACAAAATGATTTTTAAGAGCTACTTCTGTAATTCCTGCCAAATAACGATTGGGAACCTCAACAATTGAAATGGCTTCGTCAGCACCCTGGTCAATCCAACGCGTAGGCACTTGCGTTTTTCGCGTCACTCCTACTTTTATCTCACTTGACAAAGCCAGATATACAATATGCGGTTGCAGCTGAACCCTGGTTTCATAGTCCAGGTCCCTGTCTGCAATACCCAGATGCGCCGTACTGAGTTCGGGTCTCATAATCCAGTCTCCCACAGCCGGACTGCTATAAAAACAGTCATAGCAGAAACCCTGACGAAATATTTTTTTCTTTTTTGAACAGTTCAGGCATTGGTAGCCCAAAAAACTTATTTCTATATTCTTATCAAGAGCCTGATTTACGTTCAGGAAGCTGTTTTCAAAAGTCATATAATATTGAATCGGACTTGCAAATTCCGTTTCCATCTTAGTAAGAACACCTTCGTATTGCATTATAATTTCGGATTTAAATTGAGGCGATTGCTTTATAGTCAGAAATACTTGACTTTCGACTATTTTTTTTATTTTTGGTAAAGTTAGAATTCATAACTCATAAATCATAACTCAAACCTAAAAAATGGCGTTACCCATAATCAATTCAGTAGCAACATGGATTTTAAAAAAAAGAATCCATCAAATTGAATTATTCCTGAAATACCCTAATGAAGTCCAGGAAGAATTGCTTCTGAACCTGATACGGACTGCCGAACAAACCGTCATTGGCAAACAATATGATTTTTCTTCTGTAAAATCTTATCAGGAATTTACTGAAAGGGTTCCGGTTTCCACTTATGAAGATCTGGAGCCTTTGATTGAAAGAACACGAAAAGGGGAACAAAACGTTTTCTGGAGCACACCTATAAAATGGTTTGCCAAATCAAGTGGAACAACCAATGCCAAAAGCAAATTCATTCCGGTAAGTACCGAAGCTTTAGAAAATTGCCATTATAAGGCCGGAAAAGATTTATTGAGTTTGTACCTCAACAACAATGAAGAATCACAATTGTTTACCGGCAAAAGCCTGCGTTTGGGCGGCAGCAAGCAATTGTATGAAGACAACAATACTTTTTTTGGAGACCTGTCAGCCATCCTGATTGACAATATGCCAATTTGGGCCGAGTTTAGCAGTACGCCAAGTAATAAAGTTTCCTTAATGAGCGAATGGGAAACCAAAATTCCGGCAATTATCAATGAAACCATCCATGAAAATGTGACCAGTTTTGCCGGGGTTCCTTCCTGGATGCTGGTACTAATGAACAAAACCCTGGAAGCTACCGGAAAATCAAATCTGCTCGAAATCTGGCCTAATCTGGAAGTTTATTTTCATGGCGGTGTGAGTTTTGAACCTTACCGTGAGCAATACAAAAAAATACTTCCCAGTTCAGAATTCCAATATTACGAAATCTACAATGCGTCTGAAGGTTTTTTTGCCATTCAGGACCTCAACAATTCAAGCGACCTTTTGTTAATGTTGGATTACGGAATATTCTATGAATTTATTCCTATAGATACTTTCGGAACACCGGAACAAAAAACTATCAGGCTATCTGAAGTAGAATTAGGCAAAAATTATGCTATTGTAATCACTACCAATGCCGGACTATGGCGCTATATGGTAGGCGACACCGTGCGATTTACTTCTTTAAATCCCTACAGAATCCGCGTGAGCGGCAGAACCAAACACCATATCAATGTTTTTGGGGAAGAACTTATCGTCGAAAATACAGACAAGGCAATTGCCAAAGCCTGTAAACTAACCAATACCGAAGTTATTGACTATACTGTAGCGCCGGTTTTTATGGAAGGAAAGGAAAAAGGCGCACACGAATGGATGATTGAATTTAAAAATGCTCCTGAAAACATATCTGATTTCAGACAGATTTTAGACGATACGTTACAATCTTTAAATTCAGACTATGAGGCAAAGCGCCACAACAACATGACTTTAAATCCTCTAATCATCAACATAGCCAGAACAAACCTGTTTTATGATTGGTTAAAGGAACAGGATAAGCTGGGCGGACAACATAAAATTCCAAGACTTTCCAACCAAAGGAACTATCTGGAAGAATTGAAATCCATGCAGCACCCTGTCAACACCTAACTGAAATTGCACTACTATTTATTAGGTTAGGAAAACCAACGAATCAGAATCAGACATAAAAAATCCCGATGAATGGCTCATCGGGATTTTTATTTTTATAATTATTTTTTTTAAGATGCAGCTTTCAATCGCTGCAAAAGGTTTTTGTCCAAGGCATTTTCAGCATATGATTTATCAATCACCAAAGTCTTATCATCTGAACTTGGCAGATCATACATCGCATCGGTTAAGATAGCCTCGCATAAAGAACGCAGACCGCGAGCACCAAGCTTGTATTCAAGAGCCTTATCAACTACATAATCCAATGCTTCGCCAGAAACCGAAAGTTCTACATCGTCCATAGCAAAAAGCTTTTGGTATTGCTTGATTAATGCATTTTTTGGCTCTGTAAGAATGGCTCTTAAAGTTTCTCTGTCAAGAGGATCCATATGTGTCAAAACCGGAAGACGTCCAATGATTTCAGGAATCAATCCGAAATCTTTTATGTCTTTTGGAATAACATACTGCAACAGATTATCCTTGTCGATATTGTCTGTATTTTTTGAAGAACTGTATCCAACAGCCTGACGGTTCAAACGTTTAGAAATAATTCTTTCTATTCCGTCAAAAGCACCTCCGGCAATAAACAGGATGTTTTGCGTATTTACTTCGACAAATTTTTGGTCCGGGTGTTTTCTTCCTCCTTTTGGCGGCACATTGACTACAGTTCCTTCCAAAAGTTTCAATAACGCCTGTTGAACACCTTCTCCGGAAACATCTCTTGTGATGGATGGGTTATCGCTTTTTCTGGCAATTTTATCAATCTCATCAATAAAAACGATTCCACGTTCCGCTTTTGCCACATCATAGTCAGCAGCCTGAAGCAACCTCGTAAGAATGCTTTCAACATCCTCACCCACATAACCCGCTTCGGTCAATACGGTCGCATCTACTATTGCCAAAGGCACATCCAACATTTTGGCTATGGTTTTTGCCACCAATGTTTTTCCTGTACCCGTTTGTCCAACCATAATGATGTTGCTCTTTTCAATTTCAACCTCATCGTCGGATTGCTGTTGCATCAGACGCTTGTAGTGGTTGTAAACAGCAACAGACATAACTTTTTTCGTCTGGTCCTGTCCAATAACATATTTATCCAAAAAAGCTCTAATCTCTTTTGGTTTTTGCAAAATTAGATCCGAAGCCATTGCTCCGTTTCTTTTGTTCTGCTTTAGTTCTTCGATGACGATTCCGTGTGCCTGTTCGATACACCTGTCGCAAATATGCGCGTCAATTCCTGCAATCAGCAGATTTGTTTCTGGCTTTTTCCTTCCACAAAAAGAACACTCTAATACTTCTTTAGCCATATTTATTAATTGATAGTGGATAGTGTATAGTTGATAGTTGCTTTGTATAAACTATCAACTATACACTAAAAACTAATTTTATTAACTTCTTCTCAAAACCTCATCAATCATTCCGTATTCTTTTGCCTCGTCAGCTTTCATCCAGTAATCTCTTTCGCTGTCTTTATGAACTCTGTCAAAAGGTTGTCCTGAATGCTTAGAGATGATTTCATACAATTCATCTTTCAGCTTCAACATTTCACGAAGATTGATTTCCATATCGGTAGCGACACCTTGTGCTCCTCCTGATGGTTGGTGAATCATAACCCTTGAATGTGGCAAAGCCGAACGTTTTCCTGCTGCTCCGGCACAAAGTAAAACTGCTCCCATAGAAGCGGCCATTCCCGTACAGATAGTAGCCACATCCGGTTTGATGTACTGCATCGTATCATAAATTCCCAATCCGGCATATACACTTCCGCCAGGAGAATTGATATAGATTTGAACGTCTTTTGATGAATCAACACTTTCCAAAAACAGCAATTGTGCCTGAATAATGTTGGCTACATGATCATCAACTCCTGTTCCAAGGAAAATGATTCTGTCCATCATCAAACGCGAAAACACATCCAATTGCGATACGTTTAATTGTCTTTCTTCAATAATATATGGCGTCATGCTATTAACGATTTTATCGTAATACATGCTGTTAACGCCCTGGTGCTTTATAGCAAATTTTTTAAATTCTTTACCGTAATCCATTTTTTTAAATTAAGTTAAAAGTTACGAGTTATAAAAACAGTTCTTGTCATATTCTTTGACTATGCAAAGTTCGTGCTAAGGGCAAATCTCACCTGATTGGCATGAAAAGCATTTACACAATCGGACAATCCGTCAGTATCTGAGTATAAAATCCGAGGAAGCATAAAACAAAGAGCGCCAAAAAATACTTTGGCGCCTTAAAGATAACGATTTTTTCAAGAATTTATTCTCCGTACATTTCTTTGATGAACTGCTCGTAAGAAACCTCTTTTGTCTTTGCTTTTACTTTTTCTTTGAACAGGTTTAGCATTTTTTCATTCATTACCTGTTCCGAAAGTCTTTTTACTTCTTCCTGGTTCGAAAGTACTCTAGCCACAATTCCATCTACATCTTCATCGGTTGGATTCATTTGTCCGAATTGTGCCATTTGCTTTTTGATAACATCAGCAGTATACGCTTTCAAATCATCAAAAGTAATCTGAAGATTATTTTGCGCCATCACTTTACCTTCAATCAATTGGTAGCGAAGTCCGTTTTCAGATCTTGCATATTCTTCTTCTGCCTGCTCTGCTGTCAAAGGTGTTTCACCAACAGTCTGAATCCATTTTTTAAGGAAAGCAGCCGGCAAATCGAATTTAGTATTTTCCAATAACGAAGTTGTTACATCGTTTATGAATTTCTGATCAGCCTGAGAAGCGAATTGCTTTTCAGCATCTTCTTTGATTTTTTCTTTTACCTGCTCAACAGAAGTTACATTTCCTTCTCCAAATAATTTATCGAAAAGCTCCTGATTTAATTCAGCCAATTCTGTAGCGTTGATTTCTTCAATTTTGAAATCTACATCAATATCAAGACCATGAACATTATCGTGGCTTACTTTAAGGTAATCCATTAATTTATGATCGTCATCAAAAAGACCTTTTGTTTTTAGAGTAACAACATCGCCTACTTTCTTTCCGATGAATTTTTTAGCTGTCTTTTTATCTTTAAAAATATCAAGAGAAATTGTAACTGTATTGTTGATTCCGTTTTCTTCGTTAGTAAAAGTACCGGTCACGTCAAAACCTTCTTCTACCGTATCTTTAGAAATCAATTTACCATATTGCTTCTGAATGCGTTTTACCTGATCATCAAGCATTTTGTCATCGGCAGTAATCTTATAGTAAGTGATTTTATTTTTAGCCTCTAAATCTACCGTAAACTCAGGTGCAAGACCCAATTCGAATTCAAAAGAATAATCATCGGCATCCCAATTGAAGTCTTCGTTGATTTTTGGAAGCGGGTTCCCAAGTATATCCAATTTTTCAGAAGCCAGGTAGTTGTTAAGGTTTTCCTGTAACACCTTGTTTACTTCTTCCAGTAAAACTGCCTTTCCGTATTGTTTCTGGATCAGGCTCATTGGAACTGCACCTTTTCTAAAACCAGGAACACTAGCATTTTTTGAGTAGTTTTTTAAAACTTTGTCAACTTGAGGAGCATAATCTGCCTTTGATACTTCAACTGTTACAACCGCATTTAATGCGTCAACATTATTTCTTGTAATATTCATTTTTTTACATACTAAAATTGGGTTGCAAAATTATAACATTTTTACAACCCAACCAAGTTTTACATTCATGTATTAATATAGGATTAACAAATAGTATAACTATCTGCTATCAAATAGACTATATTAGTTATCTCCTCCTGTGAGCGAGAACACCACAGACTGCAAAATAGACAGGATTAAACTAAACAAAAGTGCCGTCCAAAAGCTCGAAACCGCGAAGCCGTCAACCAGATTGGCACAAAGCATAATTATCAGCGCATTAATTACAAGAAGGAATAATCCGAAAGTGATGACGGTTACCGGAAGCGTAAGCAAAACCAAAAGAGGCTTTACAAATAAATTAAGGAGCCCTAAAACCACCGCAACAATTATTGCAGTCACAAAATTTTCTGATGAGATTCCATGAGTTCCTTTCAGGGCAACTCCGGGCATAAAATGTGCTATTATCATTACTAAAACAGCCGTGATAAGAATTCTGATAATTAAATTCATAATATATCGATTTATGTTTAATCAAATATAATGATTTTTTACAATATGTTAATTTTATCACCCATCGAATTGAATTCCTATTCCGTTATACTCAAAAAAGCAAGAAGAATTTTTTATACTAACAAGTACTGAATAGACTCGCTATAAAAATCTTTTGGATTTTCTGCATGCAGCCAATGTCCGGCATTAGGTATGGTCTTGATTTCAGAATTTGGAAAATGGCGCCTTATCATTTCAAAATCCTCATCTTTAATGTAATTGGAATTTCCTCCCCTTACAAACAATGTTGGTTTTTCAAATAGGGCATTCTCCGGAAGTGCTTCACCTATATTATCAATGTACTCATTGAAAACAGGCAGATTAAAACGGAAAGCAAGTTGCCCCGGCTCAATCCAATAAAGACTTTTCATTAAAAACTGGCGTGTACCAAAATCCGAAACATATTCTTTCAGGATTTCCTCGACCTGTGCGCGATCCGGCTTTTGTGATAAATCTACCGCATTTAATCCCGCCAATATATCCTGGTGATGTGGCCTGTAATATTTTGGACCAATATCAGCCACAATTAATTTTTCCACTTTTTCCGGATAGGTAGTTGCAAAAAACATTGCCACCTTGCCACCCATTGAATGTCCTAAAATTGAAATCTTATCCAAACCGTGTCCCTCACAATATTCAAACACATCCTGAACCATTGCTTCATAAGTAAAAACGTCCGAATGGAAACTCCTTCCATGATTGCGGAGGTCTAAAATATGCAATTGAAATCCTTCGGTAGCTATCTGCCCTGCAAAGGTCTTCCAATTGTCTGACATCCCTAAAAAACCGTGAAGAATAAGCAATGGTTTTCCTTCACCTTCTATTCTTGAATATAACATAATTCTGTTTTTATTTAGGGTTATTTCAATTTTTGAAGATACATATTCACAACATTCTCAAGCCCTAAGTAAATAGATTCTGAAATCAGAGCATGCCCTATAGAAACTTCGAGGAGATTAGGGATATTTCGCTTAAAAAACTGTATGTTATCCAAACTAAGGTCATGACCTGCATTGATTCCCAAATCCAATTCGCTTGCCAATTTTGCAGCCTCAACATAAGGCAATATACCTTCTTTATTTCCCAGACCATATTGATGGGCAAAAGCTTCCGTATACAATTCAATTCTTTCAGTTCCGGTTTTTTTGGCACCTTCAATCATTTCAAGCACCGGATCTACAAAAATAGAAGTCCTGATACCATTACGTTGAAATTCCTGTATAATCTCTTTCAGATAATCCTGATGTTTAACCGTATCCCAACCTGCATTAGAAGTTATGGCATCAACAGCATCCGGCACCAGAGTTACCTGTGTAGGCTTCACTTCAAGCACCAGGTCAATGAATTTCTGCTCCGGGTTCCCTTCAATATTGTATTCCGTATAAACTATCGGTTTCAGGTCGCGTGCATCCTGATAACGGATATGGCGCTCATCAGGTCTTGGATGAATCGTGATTCCTTGACCACCAAAACGCTGTATGTCTTTAGCAACCTGCAATAAATCAGGAACATTGCCTCCCCGGGCGTTTCTTAAAGTAGCTATTTTATTTATGTTTACGCTTAATTTTGTCATTGGAATGCTTTTTGTGAAAAATTATTAAATACAAAAATACAAAGTTAAACACGGTGTTTTGTGCTATTTTTTGATTATTTTGCAACGATTATTGACTTTGGGCTATGACTGAAATTACAGACTACATTAATAATGATATTAAAGCGATAACAGTAGACGATACCATTGAGTCCGTTCAGGATTTTTTTGCAGACCTGTCTTTTTCCCATTTTCCGGTTTTGGAAAATGGCATATACATTGGCAGTATTTCAGGAGATGATGTAGAAACTTTCGACACTGAAAAAAAGATACTGGACTACCGCTATACACTGGAAGGTTTTTATGCCAGAAAAAATATGATCTGGCTGGATTTGTTAGAAATTTTTGCCCGAAACCATACAAGTATAGTCCCGGTTTTGGATGAGAAAAACAACTATATTGGCTACTACGACATTACAGATATTATCAAATTTTTCCACGAAACTCCTTTCCTTAAAGAAATGGGAGGAATTATTATAGTTGAAAAAAACATCAACGATTATTCCATGAGCCAGATTTCGCAGATTGTAGAAAGTAATAACGGAAAATTACTCGGCATGTTTGTTTCGAGTGCGGAAGCCGACAAAATACAGATTACCGTAAAAATCGCTCTAGGCTCCCTGAATGACATTATCCAGACCTTCAGACGCTACAATTATGAAATTATCTCCGAGCACCAGGAAGACAATTACCTGAATGCCTTAAAGGAACGCTCAGATTACCTGGACAAATATTTGAACATATAAACCAAATTCAGATTTATCAGAAATGAAAGTAGCCATTTACGGTCAATATTACCAAAATAGCACGGAACCAATCATACGGGATATCTTTGTTTTCTTCAACAAGAACAATGTAGATCTGGTCATCCAGGACGATTTTCTGGCAATCTTACACCAAAAAGAAATTATCAAGAAGGAATACAATACTTTTCATGACTACAACGACCTCGACAGAAATATCGACATTCTGGTAAGTATTGGTGGAGACGGAACGATTTTGCGCGCGGCCACACTAGTAAGAGATTCCGGAATTCCGATTTTAGGAATTAATGCCGGAAGGCTTGGTTTCTTAGCGACAGTGCAAAAAGAAAATATTGATGAACTGATGCAGTATATCATTGATAAAAACTATTCCCTTTCGCCAAGAACCCTACTCAGCCTTGAAAGCACAGAGAGTATCCCGGAAATTGAGAGGCTGAACTTTGCCATGAATGAGATTTCCATCAACAGAAAAGACACCACTTCGATGATTACTGTCGAAACCTACCTGAATGGAGAATACCTGAATGCCTATTGGGCCGACGGTTTAATTATTTCAACACCAACAGGATCAACCGGATATTCCTTAAGCTGCGGCGGACCAATACTGATGCCTGCGGTTGAAAGCTTTGTAATTACCCCTATTGCTCCCCATAATTTGAATGCAAGACCTTTTGTGATTCCTGACAATGTTGAAATCAAGCTAAAAGTTTCAGGCAGGGAAGAACATTATCTGGTTTCACTGGATTCCAGAGTTGCCTCTATGAGTAATAACGCCATCCTGACCATCAAAAAAACACCTTTCCAAATCAATATGGTCGAACTTCCCGAAAAAAGTTTCTTAAAAACATTGCGTACAAAATTGCTTTGGGGTGAGGACAAGAGAAACTAAAATTCCCTTTCTTCTTATACTATCGGCACATAAGTTTCGTTTACTTTAAATCGAAAAGCCTGTCATTTGTCTAAAATTAAGGATATTTAATTATTAGACAGTTGATAAGTGCTCATAATTATTATATTTGCACCCTTATTTTTTACTAAATGAATCGGATAATAATCACTTTGTTCTGCATTTTTAGTTATGCTGTCTCCAATGCCCAAATCCATGAAATTGGAATTTTTGCCGGCGGAAATAACTACATAGGAGATGTGGGTCCGACAAACTATGTCAAACCCAATGAATTCGCCTTCGGACTACTTTATAAATGGAATAAAAGCCCGAGACATTCATGGAGAATTTCCTATATGCAGGGAAAAGTTACTTCCAACGATCACGATTCCGACATGCCTGCCAGAAAACAAAGAGGATTAAACTTTGAAAATAGCGTAAAAGAATTATCTTTAGGGCTTGAATTCAATTTTTTTGATTTTAATTTGCATGAATCAGGCTTTTTGCTGACACCATACGTATATTCCGGTATCAGTTATTTCAGATATACAGAACTATATCACGTAAATAACCAATATGAGGAAGATGAGGATAAAAATACCTTTGCCATCCCTATGACAGTCGGCATAAAAACCAGGATTGCAGAAAAACTGATTTTAGGATTTGAAGTCGGAGCCAGATATACCTTTACGGATAATCTGGACGGCAGCAATCCCAAAAATGACAGTTTTAAAACATTGCGATTTGGAAATTTAAACAGCAACGACTGGTATGTTTTCACAGGCTTTACACTAACATATACCTTTGGAAACAAACCTTGCTACTGTGCAGAATAACGAATGGACTTACTTAACACTATAAACAAAGACAACCTCCCAAAGCATCTGGCCATCATTATGGATGGCAATGGTCGTTGGGCTAAACAAAAAGGTATGCTCAGAGCCTTTGGCCATGAAAACGGAACCAAGGCTGTAAGGACTACAGTAGAGACCTGCGCTAAGTTAGGCATTGAAAACCTGACGCTCTATGCTTTTTCTACCGAAAACTGGAACCGTCCAAAACTGGAAGTTGACACTTTAATGAAACTTCTTATAAACTCATTAAAAAATGAGCTTAAAACGCTTACCGAAAACAATATAAAACTCAACACTATAGGTAATTTTGAAAAATTGCCGGCTTCTGCTCAAAAAGAATTATCACAGGTCATTTCCAAAACAAAAGACAACACCAGAATGACGCTGACTCTTGCGCTAAGCTACGGTTCCCGTGAGGAAATCGTCTCAGCGGTAAAGAGCATAAGCAGTATAGTTAAAAATAATATAATTTCAATAGACGCTATTGACGAATCAATTATTAATCAGCATCTTTACACGCAAAATTTACCAGACGTTGATTTATTAATAAGAACCAGTGGCGAACATAGAATCAGCAATTTCTTACTTTGGCAGATAGCTTATGCAGAATTGTACTTTACAGACGTATTGTGGCCTGACTTTAGGGAAAAAGATTTGTATGAAGCTATAATTAGCTATCAAAAAAGAGAACGTAGATTTGGAAAAACAAGTGAACAAATTAAATAAATTTTTAATGTTAAATAAAAGCATTAAACTATTCTTAACCGTATTAGTTTTAGGAAATATTTTCCAAGCAAAAGCCCAAGAGAGAGTCCCATTTGATCAAGGAAGAGAATATATTCTAGCCGGTGTAAGCGTCATCGGAAAAATCAGCTATAACGAACAAACAGTTGTTACATTTGCCGGTCTTGAAAAAGGCCAAAGAATCACAGTTCCCGGAGAAGAAATCAGTAGTGCCATTAAAAAATTATGGAAACTTGGATTATTCAACGAAATAGACACCTATATCAATAGAATTGACGGCGACAGTATCTTTATTGACATGCACATCAGCGAGTTACCAAAACTTAGCGAAGTAAAAATCAATGGTGTCAAAAAATCCAAGGTAGACGGACTTATCAAAGACAATTCACTCACAAAAGGTAAAATTGTCAACGAAAACCTTATCACTACTACCAAAAACTACATCGAAAACAAATACAAAAAAGACGGTTTCTATAACACCAAAGTTGTCATCAATACCTATCCGGACACTACATCCGGCAATGAGGTTAAAATGCTAATAAACATTGACAAAGGCAAAAAAGTAAAAGTAAGCTCCATAGTTGTTGACGGTAATGACAAACTTTCTGACGGAAGAATCAGAAAGGCGATGAAAAACACCAAAACAAGATTTCCATTGCGTTTTTGGAAAGGATCTAAATATATTAAGGAAAAATACAATGAGGATTTAGAGAACATCGTATCCGTTTATAAAGAAAAAGGATACCGCGATGCCCGTGTCGTATCTGATTCCATATCTTATAACAAAGATAAAAATACGGTTGACATAAAATTAAAAGTTGAAGAAGGTAACAAATACTATTTCGGAAACATCAAATTCTTAGGAAACTCTGTATACTCTGATCAAGGTTTGACAAAAATGCTGGGGATCAAAAAAGGAGATGTTTACAATGGTGTATTGCTTCAAAAAAGAATTGAAGACAAGACAAAACCTGACGCTAACGACATCAAAAACCTGTACCAAAACAGTGGTTATTTATTTTCAACCGTAAATGCGGTAGAAGTAAAAACAGCCAATGACACCATTGATTTCGAAATCCGAATCATGGAAGGACCGATGGCGTATTTCAATAAAATTACTGTAGTTGGAAACGACAAAACCAACGACAAAGTAATCTATCGTGAATTAAGAACACTTCCGGGACAAAAATACAGCAAGGAGCTTTTGATGAGAACGCTTCGTGAACTTGGGCAGTTAGGGTTTTTCGATCCTCAGGCATTGGAGCCAAAATTCAAAAACGTTGACCCGGCTGCAGGTACAGTTGATATTGAATATAATGTTGTTGAAAAAGGTTCCAGCCAAATCGAACTTCAGGGAGGTTATGGCGGCGGTGGCTTCATCGGAACCCTGGGTCTTTCTTTCAATAACTTCTCCATACGAAATATTTTCAAAAAAGACGCCTATACTCCACTTCCAATGGGTGACGGACAGAAATTGGCATTAAGGCTTCAGGGAAGTTCCTACTTCCAAACCTACAGCCTTTCCTTTACTGAACCATGGCTTGGAGGGAAAAAACCGGTACAGTTCTCCGGATCTATTTCGCACAGTAAGCAGTTCTTATACACAGGAAGAACAAGTGACGTTGACAGAGACAAGAGTTTTAACATCACATCGATATCGTTGGGTATTGCCAAGAAGCTTAATGTCCCTGATGATTACTTCATCCTTTCGCAAGGAATCAGTTTCCAGTATTATGACCTGAACAATTATAACACCGGATTATTTACATTCGGAAATGGTAACTCACGAAACCTGGCTTACACTATAGGATTAAGAAGAGACAGCCGAGGTATAGACCCAATCTTCCCTACTTTTGGATCGGAGTTTAGCATTAGTGCAAAATTCACTTTGCCATATTCACTTTTCAATGGAATTGATTATGCAAACTTAAAAAATGATCCGGATTACCAAACCACAAACGCTGCGGGAGATGTTGTTCCAGACAAATCAAAAATCGACCAAAAGAGATTTAATTGGCTGGAATATTATAAAATTAAATTCAAAGCAGATTGGTATACAAAAATTTATGGTAAATTCGTACTTCGTTCATTGGGTGAATTTGGTTTCTTAGGCGCTTATAATAATGACAGAGGTTTGGTTCCATTTGAAAGATTCTTCCTTGGCGGAGACGGTTTGGCAAACTATTCGTTAGACGGACGAGAGGTAATACAGTTGAGAGGTTATCCAAACCAATCCCTGACACCACTAGATGTTAATGGAAACCAAAACGGAGCAACAATTTATAACAAGTTCTCGTTAGAATTAAGATATCCGATTACATTGAAAGGAGCAGCATCAATTTATGCCTTAACTTTCCTTGAAGCCGGAGCAGCTTATGACAATTTTAGAGATTATAATCCGTTTGTATTACAACGTTCAGCAGGATTTGGTTTAAGAGTATTCATGCCGGCATTCGGATTATTGGGTATTGACTTTGGTCACGGATTCGATCCGGTTCCTGGCAGTACGCAGAAAAATGGATGGGAAACCCATTTCATTATTGGACAACAGTTTTAAAAACTTAAATTTGGCACGATATTTTCTAATATAACATTAAGAATATGAGAAAACATTTTTTTATACTATTGCTAGCAGCTACATTTTCAACTGCCATCAATGCGCAGACAAGAGGTATTCGTATTGGATACATCGACATGGAATATATTCTGGAAAAAGTTCCTGACTATGCCGAGGCAAAAAACCAACTCGAACTAAAAGCCCAGAAATGGAAGCAGGAAGCAGAAGTAAAAAGAAATGAAATCAACAAGCTTAAAGAAAATCTAAAAACGGAAAGAGTTTTATTGACCAAAGAGCTTATTGAGGAAAGAGAAGAAGAAATCTCATTTCTTGAAAATGAATTATTAGAATTTCAGCAAAAAAGATTCGGTTCAACCGGTGATTTGATTACACAGAAAGCTGTTTTGGTAAAACCAATCCAGGATCAGGTTTTTACAATTGTACAGGATATTGCTGAAGCAAAAAAATATGACTTTATTTTTGACAAGTCCTCTGATTTGACCATGTTGTTTGGTGCCCAAAGACACAATATCAGCGACCAGGTTGTACGTCAACTTACAAGAGCAGAAAAAAGAGAACAGTTGAGCAAAAAACAACTGAAAGATGAAGCTGAAAAAGAGCGCAAGCAAGATATGATTGATGCTAATCCTGAATTGGCTGAAAGACAGAAAGTACTGGAAGACAAAAAAGCTGCCAGAGAAAAAATGATTGAAGACAGAAAACTTGCTGCCGAAGAAAAAAGAAAGGCTTTTGAAGAAAAAAGAGCGCAACTGTTAGCGGAAAGAGAAGAAAAAAGAAATGCTGCTAAAACAAAAACAGAAGACACTAAAAAAGAAGAAAAGCCAGCTGCAGAGAAAAAGACCACTTCTACTGAAAATGTAACTGAAGAAGGCAAAGGCAAAACAGAAGAAAAAGCCGGACAAACTGCTGAAGAAAGGAAAGCAGCAATGGAACAGGCTAAAAAAGAAGCTGCCGAAGAAAGACAAAGAAAATTAGACGAACGTAAAAAAGCACTCGAAGAAAAAAGAAAGAAATTAATAGAAGAAAGAGAAGCTGCTAAAAAAGAAAAAGAAGAAAAGAAAAATTCTGAAGAAAAACAATAAAGGGAACTAAAACTAAATTAATATTTAATACTTGAAAATGATGAAACAACTGAAAACTTTACTAATCGCCGCAGCGCTTTTCATTGGTGCAAGCCAGACTATGAATGCTCAAGCAAAGACAGCACATGTTGACGTTAGTGAAATTATGGCTAAGATGCCTGCAATGATAGAAGGGCAAAAGCAACTTGAAAAATTGAACCAGACTTATAACGCTGATTACAAAACGATGGTTGACGAGTATCAGGCCAAACTAAAAAAATATGATGCGGAATCAAGTACAGTTGCTGAAAAAGTAAATCAGGACAGAGCTGTTGAAATTCAGGACATGCAAAAAAGAATCAGAGATTACGGCGAAAATGCTCAAAAAGAATTACAACAA
The DNA here is from genome assembly GCF_001899155.1 of Flavobacterium sp. 38-13. Taxonomy (NCBI): domain Bacteria; kingdom Pseudomonadati; phylum Bacteroidota; class Flavobacteriia; order Flavobacteriales; family Flavobacteriaceae; genus Flavobacterium; species Flavobacterium sp. 38-13. The sequence goes on along the minus strand of NZ_MKVG01000018.1, from coordinate 177,123 downwards.
AAAGAGCAGGATTTATTTAAGCCTATCCAGGAAAAAATCAAAGCTGCTATCCAAAAAGTAGGAAAAGCTAAAGGATATCAGTATGTTTTGGATTCAGCTATGGTTTTACTTGCTGACGGACCAAACATTACAGCTGATGTAAAAAAAGAACTTGGGTTCTAATCCAAAACCCGAATATTTTAGAAACTGCTCAAATTTATTGAGCAGTTTTTTTTTTACTTTTGTTTTTATGATAAACTCAAACCCAATAGGACTTTTTGACTCCGGAATAGGCGGAACATCCATCTGGAAGGAAATTCACCAATTAATGCCCAACGAAAACACTATCTATCTTGCCGATAGTAAAAATGCGCCTTATGGCCAAAAAACAAAAGATGAGATTATTGCTTTGAGCATTAAAAATACCGAATACCTTTTAAATCAGAATGCCAAGATTATTGTAGTAGCATGCAATACGGCCACTACAAATGCAATTAAGGAATTAAGGGCCAAATACGACGTTCCATTTATTGGAATAGAACCGGCCATAAAACCGGCTGCCAATAATTCCCGAACACAAACCATAGGAATTCTAGCCACCAAAGGAACGCTTAACAGCGAGCTTTTCAATAAAACCGCCGAACAGTTCCAGGACACCAATATCATCGAACAGGTGGGCTATAATTTAGTCAAGCTGATTGAAGATGGTGAAATGCATTCTGACGAAATGACTTCGCTATTAAAAACCTATCTAACGCCAATGATTGAAGCCAATATTGATTATCTGGTTTTAGGCTGCAGCCACTATCCTTACCTTATTCCTCAAATCAAAGAAATCCTGCCACACCATATCAAAATTATCGATTCCGGTGAAGCGGTAGCCCGCCAAACCTATAAAGTGCTTGAGGAAAAAATTGGGCTTAATACGGTTGCCGGAGAACACAGCACATTGTTTTACACCAACTCCGATCCAAAAGTTTTGAAAAGTATTTTGGAAAACAAATATCCTGTTATTCAAAAAGACTTTTAAACCTGAAAAGACTACTCGTCCTTCAGCCATCCGGAATACATCACGTAATTATTGGAAATACGCTCAATTTCACCAGCGAAGTCAGACTTATTAATGTCTTTTACTTTCTTTGCAGGCACTCCGGCATAGATGGTTCCGGATTCAACTACTGTATTTTGTGTTACTACTGCTCCGGCTGCAATAATAGAATTGCTTTCAATAATGCAATTATCCATTACAATAGCGCCCATTCCTATTAATACGTTATCATGCACTTTACAGCCATGCACGATGGCGTTATGTCCAATTGACACATTATTTCCTATTTCCGTTGGATGCTTTTGATAGGTACAGTGTATGACTGCCCCGTCCTGGATATTTACTTTATTTCCAATTTTAATATAATGCACATCACCTCTCACCACAGCATTAAACCAAACACTGCAGGAAGCTCCAAAAGTCACGTCTCCAATAATTGTTGCATTTTCAGCCACATAACAGTCCTCAGGAATGGAAGGGCTTTTACCATTTACAGTTTTTATCAGCATAGCATATAAAAAAGAGTCCCGATAAAGCATCGCAATTATCGGGACAGAATTAATATCAACTTTAAAATAATTAATTAACAGCAGGACAGTTACAATCCCATTTCTCTCTCTTACAGAATAAATTCAGACCTAAAGTGATTTGGTGAAAACCTCCGTTATCAAACTTCACATCTCCTGTCAAATGAGAATAGGTATAAGCAACCATAAAGTTTTTATAATTTAAGCCCACGATTGGGGTAATGTATTGTAGTTTTTGATCTGAAACACTGTTACCATCAAGATATTGTGCTCCGTCAAAGCTTCTTCTATAGGATAAACCTCCCCAAAGCTTTCCAAAATCTAAATCTTTGTATACTTTTAAGTTTACGTCGATTGATTTCTCTTTCGTTTCATCAACATATTGGAACAGGAAAGATGGTTCCCATTGAAGTCTGTCCGGATCTCCAAAAACATATCCGGCACTGAATAAATATTTTCTTAAGTTATCCGATTCGTAATCTGTATAGATTTCTCTTCTGATATTTGCAACCGCATTTTTAACGGTGAAGTGCGCATAAAAATCCAAATAGTTATAGGAAGCTCCGAAATCAACATTGAAATAAGAATCTTTTTGGTAAACCCCTCCTACAACAATAGGATCGAATCCTTCAAATTCTGATTCATCCAATTTACTCTGCACCAATCCGGCACTCATACCAAAAGACAACTGGTTCAAATCATAATCACCTCTTGAAAACATGATATGGTGTGCGTAAGTAATCTTTCCTCCTACCTGTGAGTGGTAACCGTTTTTATCATTAAAAAGTATGATTCCCACACCCGATTGTTCTCCTAGCCTTCCGTTAAAACTCAAAGTCTGCAAAGCCGGAGCATCATCCTGGCCAAACCATTGCTGACGAGCTGTTAAACGTAATTTAGCACAATTTGCAGCACCCGCCATAGAAGGGTGAATCAAGTAATAGTTATCGGATAAATAATCTGAATAAACGGCAATTCCTTCTTGTGAAAACGATATTTGTGACAATAACAATAATAATGCTAAATACCTCTTTTTAAAATTCATGGGGTCTATCTTTATTAATGAAAAACGCTCTTAATTATTATTCAAAAAAAACTGCTAATCCTAGATTACCTTATTAAACAGGCGTGCTGATTTGATTGAGTAATTTTTCGTAGCGGTCAAATATATAAATTTTTGTGTTAGGTTCGTATACTAATTCGTTAATATTATAATCACTTTTTATAAAAACTTTAAGAAAAAAACCAAGAAGCTCTTAAAAAAACTATTGGCCTCAATAATGTCTGGGTGTTAAACAAAAACGAAAGAACTGTTAATTTATTCTATAAAAAATCAAATATAACATTTCGCCGAAAATTTCTTTGTTAAATTTGCTCAAAATAAGATTCCAATGATAAATGTTACTATAAAAGAGACCCAAAATCCGACAATTCTAAAGTTTGAATTGCCTGATTTTATTACACAAAATGAAAATTTTGAATTCAAAAATATAGATGAGGCAAAAGACTCTCCCCTTGCCCAGCAATTATTTTACCTTCCTTTTGTAAAGGCTGTATATATTTCCGGAAATTTCATCGCCATTCAACGCTATAATATAGTAGAATGGGATGACGTAAAAGAAGCCGTAGCAGAGCAAATCGAAAATTTTGTCAACAAAGGCGGACAAATCTTAAACGTTACTGAGAAAAAAGTAACCAAACAACCCCTGACCGTTTATGCGGAAAGCACACCAAACCCCTCTGTACAAAAATTTGTTGGCAGCCGAATGATGACCAAAACCGCAATGGAATTCAAAAACATTGACGAGGCGGCTGCTTCTCCTTTAGCGTTAGAACTGTTCAAGTTTCCTTATGTTAAGGAAATTTTCATTGATGAAAATTATATTTCGGTAACTAAATATGCCGTAAAAGAATGGCAGGATATTACTTATGAATTAAGAAGCTTCATCAAGGAATTTATTGAAAACGGAGGTATTGTCATTGATGAAAGCATTGCCGCTCTAAATCCAAAAGTTGAAAAACAGAAGATTGAAAATTTTGATAATCTGGATACTACTTCACAGCAAATCATAAATATTCTTGAAGAATATGTAAAACCGGCTGTAGCTGCTGATGGAGGTAATATTCTTTTCGATTCTTACGATGAAAATGACAAACGTGTAAAAGTGGTATTGCAAGGTGCCTGCAGCGGATGTCCGTCCTCAACCTTCACGCTTAAAAGTGGCATTGAAAATATGCTGAAGGACATGTTAAACGATCAGGATATAAAAGTAGAGGCATTAAACGGCTAGAAAACGACAATTTTTTGCTATCTTTATTGGATAAACAACTTAAAACTAGCAAATTATGTCTGTATTAAAAGTAATCGAGATTCTTTCAAGCTCAGATACGAGCTGGGAAGACGCCACCAGGAAGGCCGTTTCAAAAGCATCAAAAACTTTAAAAAACATAAAATCGGTTTATGTCCAGGACCAAAGTGCTACCGTGGAAAACGGATCGGTTAAAGAATTTAGGGTAACTTTAAAACTTACCTTCGAGTTAGAATAAACACTCAAATCATTGTACATTTAAGCGTTTCGAAATCGGAACGCTTTTTTTATAATATTAGAATCTTACCATGAATGAACTGCAATTTGAAACCAGCCCTTACCTGCTGCAACATGCCAACAATCCCGTACATTGGAAAGCCTGGAACCCAAAATCTTTAGAACTAGCTAAAGAAACCAACAAACTGATAATTGTTAGCGTGGGCTATTCCGCCTGCCACTGGTGCCATGTCATGGAACACGAAACTTTTGAAGATACGGCGGCGGCGGCGGTAATGAACAGAAGTTTCATCAATATCAAAGTCGACAGAGAAGAAAGACCGGATATTGATGCTGTTTATATGAAAGCCGTCCAGATTATGACCGGTCGCGGAGGCTGGCCTATGAACGTAGTGTGTCTGCCTGATGGCAGACCTGTATGGGGAGGAACCTATTTCAGAAAAGAAGAATGGATAGACACACTCGAACAACTGCAGCAGCTTTATTTGTCTGCCCCTGAAAAAATGCTGGACTATGCAGAAAAATTGCATCAGGGAATCAATGCCATCAGCCTGGTGCAGCAACCCGACAATAATGCCAACTTTGACGCTGATAATCTTAAAGCACTTGTTGAAAAATGGAAAAAAAGTTTTGATTGGGAATTTGGCGGCTACAGCAGAGCGCCAAAATTCATGATGCCCAGCAACTATTCTTTCCTGTTGCGTTATGCCTATCAAAATAAGGACTCCGAATTATCTGAATTTGTGAACCTGACACTTACAAGAATGGCTTACGGAGGATTATTCGACACAGTGGGCGGTGGTTTTTCACGCTATTCTGTCGATATGAAATGGCATGTACCGCACTTTGAAAAAATGCTTTATGATAACGGACAGCTGGTTTCTTTATATTCAGAAGCTTACAGACTTACCCATAATCCTTTATATAAGAAAACCATCGAAAAAACATTATCCTTTATTTCAAAAGAGCTTACTGCTCCAAACGGAGGCTTTTATTCGGCATTGGATGCAGATAGTCTTACCGCACAAGGACACTTGGAAGAAGGTGCTTACTATGTCTGGAATAAAGAAGAACTGAGAACTATAGTAGGAGAAGATTTTGAACTGTTTGCTATTGTTTTCAATATAAATGATTTTGGCTATTGGGAAAACGGCAACTATGTTTTGATTCAATCCGAGTCATTGGAAACAATCGCTCAACGCTTCAACTTAGAGGTTATTGAATTACAAAACAAAAAAGAAAACTGGGAAAAATTGCTCTACGCTTCAAGGGAAAAAAGGAAAAAACCCCGATTGGACGACAAATGCCTTACTTCATGGAACGCATTAATGCTAAAAGGATTCGTTGATGCCTATAAAGCGATAGGAACGGAAGAGTATTTAAACATTGCCCTGAAAAATGCTGATTTTATAATCGGGAATCTTTGGACACCTGAAGGAAATCTGCTCCACAACCATAAAAATGGCAAAAACACCATTAATGGCTATCTTGAAGATTATTGCTTCGTAATTGAAGCCTTTATCAGCCTGTACGAAACTACCCTTGATGAAAAATGGCTTCAAAATTCAAAGCAGTTGACAGATTATTGCTTTGACCATTTTTATGAACCGGCCAGTGGCTTTTTCACCTTTACTTCTGACATAGATACTGCGCTGATTACAAAACATTACGAACTGGAAGACAATGTAATTGTGGCCTCGAATTCTGCCATGGCCAATAATCTTTATAAACTGGGCATTTACTTTGAAAATTCATACTATGAAGCCGTAGCACAAAAAATGCTGAACCATATTCTCCCAAACATAGACTATCCATCTGCATTTTCAAACTGGCTGCATGCCTTCTTAAACTTTTCAGACAGCAATAAGGAACTGGCTGTCTGCGGAGAAAACGCCTTGGAAAATATTCATTTACTACAAAAAGAATACTTACCGGATGTTGTTTTGGCAGGAACTTACAAACCATCCGAACTTCCTTTCTTGAAAGCTCGACTTGAAAAAGGAAAAGATTTATTCTACTTATGTCAAAATAAAACCTGCGAACAGCCGTTAGAAGACATTATTTCCATACTAAATGCCATAAAAAGTTAATACGTTTCATAAAATTGCATAACAAAAAGTATTAATTGTTTATAATTTAACAAAAATTTATTTTTTAAATTATTAGATTTGGCTTTTAAAAAAATTGTGTCTGAGGATGTTGATTGACGCCCAAAAAATAGAAACTTTTACAGATCGCATTATTACAATTTTGGTGGATTATTCCCCTAAACTGGTATCAGCTTTCTTACTACTTTTTGCAGGTTTGTGGGGAATACGGCTTTTAAACCGTCTAGCCACAAAAATAATGATCAGTCGAAATCTTGAACCGACACTGACTACGTTCTTAGCAAATATCTTGATTTGGGTATTGAGAGTATTGCTATTTGTGGCATTTATCTCACAGCTTGGAGTCGAAACATCGTCATTTGTTGCTATTTTGGGAGCCGCCGGTCTTGCCATTGGATTATCCCTGCAAGGTTCACTTTCTAATTTCGCTGGGGGCGTGCTTATCATTTTATTCAAGCCTTTTAGAGTTGGCGATACGATAGAAGCACAAGGGGAAACAGCGAAAGTTTTGGAAATTCAGATTTTTACGACCAAGCTGTTGACAGCGTCCAATCAGATTGTTTATATACCAAACGGGATACTTTCAAATAATAAAATCAAGAATTTTTCCCAAAACAATAACAGGAGGGCCGATTTAGTTGTTAAAATAAACTATGAAGCCGATATAAAACAGGTAAAAGACACGATAATGGATATTATGAAAAAGCATCCACAAGTGTTAAAGAATCCGGCTCCTGCTATAATTGTTAGCGATTTAACAGACAATGGCATAAATTTAGTAGCAAGACCATGGGCTAAGAATGAAAATTTCGGAAATATGAGTTCTGATGTATTGGAGCAAATATTGACCGAATTAGAAAAGACAGAAAAAAATCCGTTTATTAAAGCAACTACATAATAAAAACTAAAAACTAGAATTAATAATTTAAAAACATGAAAAAAATACTTTTTTTAAGCATTTCTCTCACAGCATTATTTTCAAATTTTGCTGAAGCGCAAATTAATGCACAACAAACAGTTAATGACATTGTTACTAACGAAAGAAGATTCGCAGATAAAAATGCAGTTGATAAAACAGCCGGTTCAAAGTACTTTAACGAAACTTTCCTACCTGCCAAAATTGTAGGTTCTAATGAAATCATCCTGGTAAGACACAATGCTTACACAGATGATATGGAAGTGAGCGTTAACGATGATATTAAAATCGTACCTGCTGAAACAAACATGGTGATTAATATGGTAAATGGCAGTATTTCTTATGAGTATGTGCCTTACACCAATGAAAAAGGAGTAAAGAAGGAAGGTTATTTAAAATTAGTGAGCAACAATCCGAAAGTAAAGATTTACAAATCTGAAGTGGTGTACCTTAAGCCTGAAGTACATCCTGCTTCCGGATACGACACATATCAGCCGGCTTCTTACAAAAAAGCAAAAGATGAATATTTTATCAAAATAGGTGATTCAGAAATAAAAACTTTACCTTTAAAGAAGAAAGCAATCGTTTCAATAGTACCGGAAAAAGAAAAAGAAATTGCTTCTTTCATCAAGGAAAATAAAATTTCATTTTCTGAAGATGCTGACCTTAATCAGTTAGGAAAATTCATTAACTCACTTATGTAATATAAAATCTTTCAAATAGAAAGGTTCAAAGTAAGCGACATCTACGATGTCGCTTTTTTTATGCTTATCAAAAGAAAGGCTGCTCATTTCTTTGGCAGAAGGATAGATAATCTCCGGATGATACAAAAATCTGCTGTCGTTTAATATTTCTGCACACTTCATTGCACCATCACCCAAAAGATGAATGGTTCCTTCAAAATCTGCAAAAACATCTTCAGTAATAATTTCTGCTTTGGTTTCGCGTATTTTAGTATGTTGGCTGTCAAAAACAGCATCATAAACTTCCATTCTTCTGGCATCAATCATAGGGATAATCAATCCCTCAGAAACCGTAAGCTGTCTGGCTACTATTTCTAAAGTATCAATTGCTATTAGTGGAATATTCAGGGCGTAACACAGCCCTTTTGCCGCAGAAACACCTATTCTTAGCCCTGTATAGGAACCCGGTCCCTGACTTACAGCTATGGCAGCCAAATCTGAAAAATCAATCATTAATGCCTCAAGAGATTCCGCAATAAAAACATGAAGTTTCTCTGCATGTGAAAAACCCTGTTCTGACATTTCTTTGCAAAAAAGCGTTTTCCCTTCTTTGGCAATACTTACCGAACAGTTTTTTGTAGCTGTTTCAATATTGAGTATATAGGACATTATTTTTTAGGCTTATCTTTTTTAGCTTTATCATCTTTCTTCACATATACCAAATCTCCGGAATTCAAATCTTTGGTTACTGTAGCATAAGGACCTACAATAACAATATCTCCTTTTTTCAAACCTGATGAAACCTCAATATTAGTATCATCCTGAATTCCCGTTTTTATAACCCTAAGCTTGGCCTTATCGCCTTCTTTTACAAAAACGCATTCAAACTTCTTGTCTGATTTTGGAGCCTTTTGGTTATTGTTCTGGTCATCTTTTGATTTTACGACTACCGGCTTTGCAGTAGCGGAAGTATCTGATTTTACTACGACAGAACTAATAGGAACGGATAAGACATTCTCTTTTCTTTTTGTGATAATATCTACCGTTGCTGTCATTCCTGGTCTGAAAGGAGAAAAATTAGCCGGTTTGCCTTCCAGCAAATCTGCATATGATTCTTTCAAGATTCTTACTTTTACTTTGAAATTGGTTACCTGATCAGCAGTCAGAGCCGTACTGGCAGAATTTGAAATACTGGTCACAATTCCCCTGAATTCTTTTTTAAGATAGGCATCAACTTCTACTTTTGCAGAATCACCAACATTAATCTTAACAATATCATTTTCGTTTACATCTACTTCCACTTCCATATTGTTAAGGTTTGCCACCCTTAAAAGTTCTGTACCGGTCATTTGTTGTGTTCCCAATACTCTTTCTCCCAATTCTACACCTAATGAAGAAATTGTACCGTCGGCTGGCGAATAAATTGTTGTTCTTCCTAAATTATCTCTGGCTTCATTTACCGTTGCCGAAGCACTCTGAACATTGTAATAGGCCGATTGTTTTGTAGCCTGGGCCACTTCATAAGAAGAAACGGCCTTGTCCCAATCCGATTTTGAGATTATTCCTTTTTCAAAAAGCGTCTTATTTCTTTCGTAATTTGCCTTTGCTTCTTTGAACTGCGCATCGGCCTGGCTTAATCCGGCTTTAGTTCCGGAAAGGCTCGCTACAGAACGGTTAAGTCCCGAAGTGTACAAATCCGGATTGATTCGAACCAAGAGGTCACCTTTTTTTACCACCTGACCTTCTTTTACAGGCAGGTCAATAATTTCTCCTGATACTTCAGAAGATATCTTTACTTCAATTTCGGGCTGGATTTTTCCTGTTGCAGAAACTGTTTCAATAATCGTCATGGCATCTACCTGAGCAACCTCTATCTCTTTCCCTTTTTCTTTATTTCCCAGAATGCCTGCTTTTGAAAGCACTAACAAAACAATTATCAGAAGAATAGCTCCTCCTAACATATAATAAACAGTCTTCTTTTTCATAATAACTTATTGTTTTTGGATAGGTATGCCGAAATAAAATTCTAAAACTTTCACTCTGAAGATATAATCGAATTTTGTCCTCAGGACTTCCGATTGCGCATTCACATACAGTGTCTGGGCCTGGTTCAGCTCAAAAGCATTCATTAATCCGACTTCAAACTTTTCTTTTGCGTAATTAAACGCTTCTGTTCTTGCTTCTAATGCCACCAATGCCGATTCATATGATTTCAAGGCACCTTTGGCATCTGTAAAAGCCGTATAAACATTTCGTTCCAAATCCAGTTCCTGCTGGCTGTATAATGTTCTTGAGCGTTCCAAAGCCACCTTTGAACGTTCTACATTGTTTCTTGCAGATAATCCGTTTAATATTGGAATATTCAATTGGAAACCGAAAGAATGTCCTTTATTATCGCTAAACTGGTCAAAAATAGGCGCCGGTTTTCCTAAAATGGGAGAAAGATTTTGTGTAACCACATTCTGGTTCGTACCTTCAACAACTCCTATCACCCTTGTAGGGTTTTGTGCATTAAGATTATAATCAACAATTCTGTCTGAATAGGAAGCCCTGGTACTAAAGCTATAAAAACCTTGCAGACTTGGCTGGTAGGCACCTCTTGCAATTTGTACGTCTTTTTCTGCTATATCCAGATTTGCTTTGGCGATTTTAAGTTCGGCTCTTTCTTCCTTTGCCTTTTCAAAGATGGCAGAAGGCGATTGCAGCATTACTTCACTTTCTCTTACTTCATAGTCGTTGTCCTGAATATCAAAATTCTGGAAATCTTCAATCTGCAGCAACTGCGCCAGACTCAATTTAGAGATAAGCAGTGTATTTTCTGCCACGATTACCGCCTGCTGACTGCTGGCTACTGTAGCATCTATATCCAACAAATCACCTCTCGGAACAGAACCTGCATCAACCAATGCTTTGGTTCTTTCCTTTTGCTTTTCGTTGTTTTGCAGTTGTTCTTTCTGAACTTTCAGGTTTTCCTTATTGAAAAGAATCTGTAAAAAGGCATTGGCTACATTCAGGGAAACATCGTCTTTCATCTTAGACAGCTTGTATTGCGCTGCAATGATAGAAAGCCTGGCTTTCTTCATCCTGTTTATGTTTTGAAGGCCTCTGTATATATCAATGTTGGCATTTAGTCCGGCAGAAGTAAACTGCACCGTCTGGTTTTCAAGCAAACCGGTTGTAATGTTCTGGTTCAGACCAATGTTCCAGGAATGGACAGCACTACCGTTAATGCTTGGCAAAAAATTCCCAAAGGCATCTTTTTTGTCAATTTCAGCAACCTGGCTGTCTAAATCGGCTTGTTTAATAGAAATATTGTTATCTAATGCATATTGCACGCACTCCTGCAAAGTCCATTTTTTTGCCTGAGCATTTGATGCGAGCCCTGAGAACAAGGCAAAAATCAAAATAATTTTACTGACGAATGTTTTTTTCATAAATAATTACGTACAATATGGGCAAGTTATTGCAATACAAATTTAGCCTTTTTACTCACTTAATAAAATTATTAGACTTTTAAATGGGGAAACTGTTACAGATTTTTTTAGAAAAGATATTAAAAAATAAATTTACATTTACTTCGAAATTAAATCGTTAAAGACATGGGTAAATATTTTAGCCTATCAATCTCATTACTAACCTTACTACTGGTGAGCAGCTGTGCCACCACAAAGAAAATAGAGGCTTTAAAACCGGAACCTGACGATGCTTCGCCTCTGGTTTATGAAAACTCGACATCATTTATCAACCTTCCGGTAAAAATAAAGCTGAAGGACATCGAAAGTCAGACGAATAAGTTGCTGAATGATGTTATCTATGAAGATAAAAACATTGAAGATGACGACATACAGATGAAAGTCTGGAAACTGAGCGACATAAAAATTTCCGAAGAGAAAGGAAAAATCAAGACCGTACTTCCTTTAAAAATCAACATCCATTACCGATACGGTATTGACAGGTTAGGAATAAAACTATACGATACGCGCGAAATCAACATGAATGGTGTTATTACACTGATAAGCGACGTTGGGCTTACCAACTGGAAGATGAACACCGATACTTCTATAAAGTCATTGGAATGGAACGAAAGCCCGACTATTGTAATTGCAGGTAAAAACGTAGCCATTACCTACCTGATAAATCCTGCCATTCGCCTTTTCAAATCCAAAATAGAGAATAATCTGGATGAAGCGATTAAAAAGTCAATGGATTTTAAGCCTAACGTGTTAGACGCTTTGGAAAAAATATGTACGCCATTTCAAATGAGCGAAACCTATGATTCCTGGCTGCGCATTGTGCCGATAGAACTATATGCGACCAATTCCAAGCTCCAGAAAGACATGGTTTCTTTTGAAATGGGATTGAAGTGCAACATGGAAACCATCGTAGGACAACAACCAAAAAACAAACTCGACAGGGATAAAATCGTATTAAAACCGGTAACCAAAATGCCGGATTATATTTCCGCTAATATTGCTGCTATCTCAACCTATCAGGATGCTTCAAAATTGATGACAAAAAATTTCCAGGGACAGGAGTTTGGTTCCGGAAAAAGAAAAGTGACCGTAAAAAAGGTAGACATCTGGCAAAAAAACAACAAAATGATTATTGCCCTGGATTTATTAGGTTCGGTTACGGGAACCATTTATCTTTCCGGCTATCCGCAATATAATGATGCGACCAAAGAAATCTATTTTGACCAGCTGGATTATGTACTGGACACTAAAGACAAGCTTATCAGAACGGCAAACTGGCTGGCTTCCGGAATGGTGTTGAGAAAGATGCAGGAAAGCTGCCGCTACTCTATCAAGCCTAATCTTGAGGAAGGCAAAAAGAATATGATGAATTATCTGAAGAATTATTCTCCTATGCCGGGTGTTTTTGTGAACGGCAATATTGAAGGAATCGAATTCAAAAAGATTCAGCTCACTAACAAGGCCATCATTGCATTTATTACCGTGAATGGAAAAGTGGACGTCAGTATAGACGGATTGAAATAAAAAAAGCCTGATTATTCAGGCTTTTTTTTTGTTTTCATTCTATAAATGGCAAATCCCAAAATACCAACCAGGATATAAGGAATCACCATCAAATATACTATTCCGTCATTGACCGCTTCGGCCTTGATTCCTCCTTCTTCCGTTTCCAAAACGGCACGACACATGGCACATTGCGCATTAGCATCTAAAGAAAGCAGAAACAGTGCTAAAAACGGAAACATCCATTTCAGCGAAAGATTTTTATTCAGGCGGTTTTTAATGCGCATAATAAGGAGAAATCATTAGATAGACTATAACCCCGGTGACAGCCACATAGAGCCACATAGGATAGGTTATTCTTGCCAGTTTTCTGTGTTTATCGAATCGTTCTGCCAAAGCTCTTACATAGGTTATAAGAACAAAAGGAATAATGATTATCGACAAAAGAATATGCGTGAGCAATATAAAAAAGTAAATGTATCTGGATATTCCTTCGCCGCCGTAAGGAGTACTTTCCGCAGTCATATGGTAGGCTACATACATCCCTAAAAACGCTACCGAGCACGCGATAGCCGTTTTCATTAAATTTTCATGCAATTTTCTTTTTCCGTTCTTAACTGCCATAACAGCCGAAACCAAAAGGACTGCGGTAATTCCGTTGATAGCAGCATAAATTGGCGGCAGGAATGATAACGGTTTGACGTCATATCCAAAATCCTTTAGTTTTACGCCAAAAAGGATAGCTACAACAAGAGGGACGGCTATTGACAAAACAATAATCCACTTTCTATATTTCAGTTCAACAGCATTCAGATTGTTATCCATAATTATTCTTCTAATAAAATTGCAATATCTTCTTTGATGGCATGAATGCCCGGTTTGTATTTCCCTTGCAGGTCATCCTGAAAACCTTCCTTGTCTTTATAGTTGAGTCCCGTATAGAATATGATAGGATTTCCTGATTTATCTTTTCTGCTTCGGATGTTTCCTTTTTTATCAACCAAGGCAAAGTAACCCGAATGTTCAAATCCGGCATCGCCCTCTTTTTTACTTTCGCCGGCATAAATATTGAATCCTTTATTGGCAATTTTATAAATATACTCCTGGTCGCCGGTCAGGAAATGCCAGTTAGGAGAAGTTACTCCCAATTGTTTCGCATGCTCCTTTAAAACTTCCGGCGTATCGTTTACAGGGTTTATAGTAAAGGAAGCAATTCCGAAATTTTCATTCTTTCCAAACTCATCTTCAATCATGCGCATGTTTTGGTTCATCACAGGACAGATAGTCGGACAGGTAGAGAAGAAAAATTCTACTACATAAACTTTTCCTTCATAATCTTTGTTGGATATGGTTTTCCCGTTTTGGTCTGTGAGGCTAAATTGCGGAGCGTTTCCAATCTTAACCAGATTTTTAGCTTCTTCCGATTTTCTTTCCTTTGCCGGAACGTTTAATCTGTCCTGTACAGAAACATCATTATTTTTTACCCTGTCAATGATTTTTGGAATGGCATAGATTCCAAAAACCAAAATAATAAACGAAATTCCGATGTATGATTTATTTTTCATCGTATTAAATTTTTCTTTTCATTTCCGTTTTAGGGTTGTTCTTTTTCAAGGCAGCCCTGTATTCGTACAGGATGATTTTCACATCATCACTCATTTCGTTATGTAAATCGGCCGCAGAAATAGTATTGTACCCTTCTTTATATTCTTCTTTACCTTCCAGGTTCTTTCCTTTTCTGCCTCTCAGGTTCCTTGCCTTATCAACGATATAGACATTCGCTGTTCCGGCATTTTCATCAAGCTGTCCTACCAGATTCAATTTCGAATAATATTCCCTGATTTCCTCCGGAGCAGCAAATACAAAAATCCATTTTGAAATATCTTTATCTTCAGCAATCGGCTTGAGTTTCTCCATCAGTTCCTTCACTTCGCCTTCGCTCCCTTTTGGTGCGATCATGACAAACTGAAAATCCTTGAAGTTTTTATTCTTATTGTAAATTTTTTGGTTCAGGTTAAAAAAATTCCCTTCGTTGTAAAGCACCTTACTTCCTGTAAAACCTAAAATGGTAATTTTATTATCAAGAGTGATGCTTTGACCATCGGCAGTTTTCCATTTCAGGTCGGGAATTTTTTCAGTTATAGTCGGAAGTTTTGCGAAACTGTTAATACCGGAAGCAAAGAAAAGATAAGCTACGATTGGAAGTATAAACAGCACGAAAAGGACTATATTTTTTTTCATTGTAATGTAGAAGTTATTGCAGTGCAAAAATAAAAAAAGACGGTGTAATACCGTCTTTTTTTGTGATTTAATATGCTGTTAAAAATTCCATTTTATCTGAGAACTCTTGAACACATCAAAAACATAATTACCTTCAACTAGTAAGATGAACACTAAATAGATAATTAAGAATACTAAAGGTGCCACAATACTCCACCTAAGATTACTTTTCTCGCCTTCAAGGTGCATGAATGCCCAAACGATATAATATGCCTTATATATTGTCAATCCAATGAACAACCAGTTAAGCAGATTCATCTGAAGAAACAAAGTATCGTGCAAAATAGCCGGTTTGTATATACCAAATGCAACTTCTATAATAGTTACAACAGATAGTATTCCAAAAACCATCCAAATTCTTTTCGTATTAGAAACGTGCTCGTGTGCGTGTGCCATAATAATAATCTCTAAAAAATTAAACTAAGTAGAAGAATGTAAATACAAATACCCAAACTAAATCGACAAAGTGCCAGTAAAGTCCAACTTTCTCAACCATTTCGTAGCTTCTTCTTTTTTCATAAGTTCCCAAAACCACATTAAGGAAAATCAACACGTTGATTAAAACCCCTGTAAATACGTGGAAACCGTGAAAACCAGTGATAAAGAAAAAGAAGTTAGCAAATAATTTTTGACCGTATTCGTTTCTAATCAGGTTAGCTCCTTCAACAACATAGTGAACATCAGCTAATCTTTTCAGAGACTCTTCTCTTGTTAAGATTGTTTTGTGTTTGTGAGTTGATTTGTTCAATTCAGGGTGAACTCCAACATTTTTCGCCATAGACGGGTGGTAAATCGCCTCAGTTCTAACCAATATATTAGGGTTAGCCTTGAATCCTTCTACTACTTCGTTTACAGAATAAGTTGGCAATGTGCTTTCTTTTGAAAACCAGAATCCTTTATTTCTTGTCAACTGCTCTCTTTCTTCATGAAGCGGAATTGCCACATCAGAAAGCTTTACTCTTTTTCCGGTAGTTGCATCTACAAACTGCAGAATGCTTCCTCCTTTAGTTTCAACAGCTCCATATTCTCCTTTGATGAAGTTTTTCCATTCCCAAGCCTGAGAACCCAAGAAGATTCCACCGCCAATAATGGTAAGGAACATATAGATTGCAACTTTTTGTTTTTTCATCTGGTGGCCGGCATCAACTGCCAATACCATCGTTACAGATGAGAAAATAAGAATAAAGGTCATTAATGCCACATAGTACATCGGAGCATCCACACCGTGCATAAATGGAAAGTGATTGAAAACTTCATCCGCCAAAGGCCAAGTTTCAATGAATTTATATCTTGAAAAACCGTATGCAGCAAGAAATCCAGAGAATGTTAAGGCATCAGACACGATGAAAAACCACATCATCATTTTGCCATAATTAATTCCCATAGGCTCGTTGCCGCCTCCCCAAATTTTACCTTCACTATTTGCAGTAGTAACAGTAGATCCCATAAAGTTATTTAGTTAAAAAGTTCCCAAATTTACGTTTTTTTCTTATTTAAAGAAATATAAAAATAAAAACAAATACAACCACAGAAAGTCCAGAAAGTGCCAAAACATCGCACCTAGCTCTATTCCAAGGGTTTGACCTGAATTGTATTTTTGTTTAAAATGATTATAAATTATGATTAAAAGCGATATCAGACCCCCAAAAAGGTGGGCAAAGTGAACCAATACGACTACATAGATAAAAGAAGTAGTTACTGTACTTGTTGGTCCTGTAGGATTAAGCCCCATAGCAATCATTTGGTTAAAACCTTCAAACTGCAGAAAAACGAAAAGCAATCCCAGCGCCAAAGTCACCAGCAAAAGCGAAGTCGTCAGGCTTCTGTTATCTTTTTGAATTGCTTTTTTTGCAAAATGAAATGTCAGACTGCTGATTACAATTACAACCGTACTGGCATAAAATGCACTTGGCAGGTCAAAATCTTTTAACCAGTCCGGTCTTGAAGCACTCACAACATAAGCACTGGTTAATCCGGCAAACATCATTGTCATGCTAATCATTGCAAACCACAAAATCAGTTTGTATGATCTTGCTTTTCTTTCCTTATGCTCGTTAGCTGTCATTCCTTTTATCGTCATTTCCATTATCGTAAAAATTTATCTGCTATATATACAATCTGCAGCAGGGTAATGTAAGACACGCTCACCAACATTAGTGTTCGTGCCGCTTTTGCTTCACGGGACTTATACAATTTCACTGCATAAACCAACATCCAAAGCCCTAACAGCAATACAACAACCGCTGCAATTGGACTTAGTTGTAATTTACTTCCAACAAGCCCTATCACCGGGAAGAATGCCGGAAGCAATGAGGCCACAATCACCCAGACTGTATACAATATAATTTGGGTTGCTGTGGTTTTATCTTTTTTTCCTGTTGGGAGCATAAAGAATCCTGCTTTTTTGTAGTCATCAAACAAAAACCATCCAATAGCCCAAAAATGAGGGAATTGCCAGAAAAACTGAATCAGGAAAAGTGTTCCTGCTTCGATTCCGAAATCATCTGTAGCCGCAACCCATCCTAACATAAAAGGGATGGCTCCGGGAAAAGCTCCCACAAAAACAGATAATGGGGTTTTGGTTTTTAACGGCGTGTAGACGCTCGTATAAAGAAAAATAGAAATTGCGCCAAACATGGCGGTTTTAGGATTGATATTGTAAAGGATTACCAAACCGATTATTGTCAGAACACAAGCAATAATAAAGGCCGTGTTTACTGACATTCTTCCGGACGGCACAGGACGATTTTTGGTCCTATCCATCAAAACATCCAGATCTTTTTCTATAATTTGATTGAAAGCATTTGACGCCCCCACCATGCAGTAGCCTCCAACGGCAAGCATAAACAAAGTGAGCCATTTGAATGGATGCGCATCATCAAAGCCCAGCAGGTAGCCGGCTATAGAAGAAAAAACTACGCTAACCGCCAATCTTGCCTTGGTGATTTCTCTGAAATCAATATACAGGGATTTTAAAGAGAAGTTATTTGCTGTAGTGCTCAATGCTGCTTTCATTTGGATTTTGAAATCTTGCGCAAAGATACTGGTTCGGAAAGAAAATCACAAAAAACAAATCACAAAAAACGCAGGTTTAGCGAAAACCGAATTAATAATCAAAATACCAGTTAAAAAGATCGGCTCTTAAACCTATTGAAAACCATGTCGTATCTTCTTTAAAAGCTGTTGGGGTATCTACATTCGGATTAAAGTTTCTGTAAATCAGTCCCGCAAAAAATTTCAGGTTTGTGGCCGGATTAACCAGGTAGCCTGCCTGTAAATCGGCAATAAGAATTGTGGTTTCATTTCCCTGACCTGTTTTAACACCGGTATCAAAAGGTCTTCCTTCTCCATAATTTTTATAGATATTGCCTCCGTAATTAAAGCTATTTTCTTCCGTATCGAAATCAAGCCCTCTTTTTCCGTAGGTAAGTTTCGCATCGGCAAACCATCTTCCTTTAAAATATCTGGCTACGGCTATAAATTCTTTAAAGTTACCTCCCCATTGGTGACCCATACTCTGGTTGCTATGCGCATAATTGGTTAAAGGATTGCTATGAGCATAAACGTATGGACGCACATGATTGTACTCCAATTGCAACAACAGGTTATCAATATTAAAAGCATCAAAATATTTTGCCCCAAGCTGGTATCCGAATTTATTTTTCCAGCTTTGATCCCCGGCTTTCATATCGGCAATGGAAAATTCATCCAATAAGAATTGCCCATACAACTGGATCTGGTTGCTGAATTTATACTTTGTGGTAAGACCCAAAAGAGCATTACCACTTTTTGAAGATGATGAAAATTCTACAGCTCTGTAAAATATAATCGGATTAATGAAACTGGCATCAAAACCGCGATTGTTCTGGTTAGCCCATACTACAGATTCGAAAAAACCGAGATTCCATCTTTTTGTGACATTCCAGCTCAGGTAGTGGTTTGCCATGAATTTTGTAGCGTAGGTATTGTCTTCTGTAACTTCCGGCCTTACGTCTTTCAGCCACATATAAGTATTTGTGTATTTAATTTTCCAGAAATTGGTATTGATTTTAAAGAAGGGATACGGACTTGTTCCATCGCCTTGCAATAAAGAGCGGTATCCATCACCTAAAAAATTCCTTCCATAGCCCAATTGCAGGTTAATGAATTGACTCGGAGTATAGGATATATTAGCCTCTGCCATTGGAAAATCATAGGCATCTTCCTTAAATCGCTTCGCAATTCCTATCCCGGGAATAACTGCCGGATTACCGCCTGACGGCTTGATGGATTCGGCATATCTGTTGTAGTAATCTGCGAAACGCCCCTGACTTTCATATATGGATGCAGTAAAGCTTAGCTCTTTACCAATTTCTCCCTGAACCTGAACACCCCGGGTATTCTGATATGTATAATCTGCTTTGCCCGGATCACTTTTCCCCATTCGCAAATCCAAAATCGGGTTCATCGTGAACCAATAGCTATCTCCCTGAATCGCCACAAGATTTTCGTTCCAGAGTTTTCGTCCCCACCAACCCTGTTTGTTTTTCTGAATCATTTTGTTAGCTTGTTCCAAATCATAATATCTGGACACTTCCGCATAAGTATAAGGTTTGGAAGCTGTATGATTATTGCTTCCCACCTGATTCAAAGCTCTGTCAAACTGAGCATAAAGGCTGTGTGAAAATGGAATATTCAGATGGCTTTTAAGCTGGGGATTATCAAACTTTTTGTAAACAATGCTATCAAATTCCGTCAGTTCCCTGCTTCTGTCTTTTATAACAGCATTTATTTTTTCCTTTTTAGCTTCTGCCACAACAGCCGCCTGTTTTTCCAAAGGAATGTTAATGCTGATTGTGTATTTCGCATAGGTTGGATTACCATTATAAGTGGCTGGTTTTATCTTTGGCAAGAGACCAAAAACCCTTTTACTTTCTTCAGCCAGTGAAGCATCAACAGCATCCACATACTGTACTTTAAAAACTCCGGCCGTATCGACTTCAAAAAGTACGATTACCCTGCCTTTGTAATTTTTATCTGTTGTTTCCTGCGGCACTTTGAAATTGGCAAACACGAAATCCTGAAGCTCGTTATAAAAACAGGCTTCCAGATTTTCAGACTGTTGTCCTTCGCATTTAGGAAAAACAGGAAATTGCTCTCTTTCCCGGTTACTCTGCGCCCATGAATGTACAGACAAAAGCAAGATGGCAATTTTTAGGAGTTTTTTCATGTATTGACCTGCTGATTTTAGTAATCGTTATTTGCCGCTTCTCCGTTTGCAATTGCTTTAGCGGAAGAAGTTCCGATTCTTCTGACTCCTAAGCGAATCATTTCCTTTGCTTCCTCAAAAGTCCTGACACCGCCTGCCGCCTTAACCGGAAGTGGTGATGCATTTTCCAACATCATGATTATTGATGGAACTGTAGCGCCGTTTGGAAGCCCATCCTCCGTTTTATAAAATCCGGTAGACGATTTAACAAAAACCGACGCGTAATTGTCTTCAGCAAAATTAGAGATGACCACATTTTTCACAAGACAGGACAGGTGCATGATCTGCTGGCTATTCAGGGCCGCAACCTCTATGATCCATTTTACCACTTTATGATTGGACAATCCCAATTGGGTTCCTTTCAGGATTTCTTTTTTTACCAAATCCAGATCGCCTCTTTTAAACGCTTCATAATCGCAAACAAAATCCAGTTCATCAGCACCGTCTTTGATTGCTTTCTCGGCTTCTTCTAATTTATGCTCCAAAGAATAATTCCCTTCCGGAAATCCGATAACGGTTCCTACCAAAACTTTTGAGCCTGCTTTCAGAATCATTTGTTTTGCCATATGCACCATATCCGGACGGATCATAATCAGTTTAAAACCTTCGTCAATGGCTTCCTGAACAAAGCTTCTGACAATTTTTTCGTTTTCTGCCTCACTGATTCCTGCCTGTTGCGGCGTCTTTAAATAGGTCGAATCTAAATATTGCTTGATATCCATATGATAAAAATAAAAAAATCCCACCGAAGCGGGATATTTTCAGATTAATTTTTAAATCTTTTATTGTAAACTGCCATTAGTGCCAATCCCAGGAGTGCGCCAATCGTATTAGCAATAACATCTTTCAAGTCTGCCTGCCGGCTTACCGTAAAAAGCGACTGGCATATTTCAATCAGGATTCCAAACAGAACCGAAAGAAAAAACACAAACAGAAAGAGTTTTTTTGTATTTCTGATTTTTGTCCTTAGGTACAAAAACCAAAGAATTGAAAAAACAGCATAAAAACACAAATGCACAATCTTATCGGCCTGGTCTACATTAACGACAGGAACTTCTGACATGCTTACCAAACAGGCAATTGTAATGGAAATCGTCCAAAAAACCGCCAGGGCAAGAAACAGTATTCTTTTTTTGTTAGGCTCCAATTAGGTTTTTATAAGCTTCGCTATCCAATAATCCTTCTACTTCAGAAGCATCAGCTATTTTTACTTTCACCATCCATCCTTCACCATACGGATCTGTATTTACTTTTTCCGGAGATGATTCGAGAGTATCATTGAATTCAATAATTTCACCTGAAAGCGGCAAGAATAAATCTGATACTGTTTTTACGGCTTCTACTGTACCAAACACTTCATCTTTATCAAGAGTCTGGTCTAAAGTTTCAACTTCTACATAAACGATATCTCCTAATTCTTTTTGTGCAAAATCTGTAATTCCTACAGTTGCAACATCGCCATCTATGCTAACCCATTCGTGGTCTTTCGTATACTTTAAATTTGCTGGTATATTCATTGTTTGTTGTTTTGGGCAAATGTATTATTAACTTATATATTTTTAAAATGTTTTCCGAATTAATTTCCAAAGTTATAGCGCAGCGTGAAACCGGTACGGATATTCGTCAATGGGAATGATGTGGAGATCACTGCTTTAGAGAAAGAATGATCGTAATAGAATATTGCTGTCAGGTTTTTGCTGAATGCATAATCTGCCGTCAACTTTACAGACCAGATGTTCTGACCACCTGCCAACTGATTGTTATCATAATCCAGATATCTCACAATTGTGTTTGCCTTTCTCAAAGAAAAATCTGCTTTAAGGTTTATATCGCTTCGGATAGTGTTTGTTGGGTTGTCTGCCAATCTGGATGTGATTACCACATCTTTGAAACGGTAGCCCAAACCTACGATATACTCCATTCCTCTTACTTCTGTAAGAAGGTTGTTGTCAAAACTCATCGATAGCGTTCTGTCTTTCTTAACCTCAGCCAATACCTTGAATGAATTTTTCATCTCAAAGTCTACTCTAACCAAAGGATTGAATTGCTCTACAAGGTTAACGTTTGAGATAATTGTCTTACTTAACAGGTTACCGCTTGCATCAACCGCATCACGGTTTTGGTCGTATTCAAAATTAGAACGGAATGAGTTGATCGTATAGGACGCTCTATATCCGTGCTGTAATGAGAAACGTTTGAATCGGTCTTTAAAGAACTTATAGCGCATCAAACCGTTATATTTTACATTCCAGTTTGGAATTGGCACATCTCTAAAAGGCCCTAATTTAACTCCTCCTGCATCTGCTCCCGTATAGGCTGCAAGGAACGATGGCAATAATACTGACTGGCTGTTTTTTCCGAATCCAACAGGGAAACCGTCAGAAGTTCTAGGGAATTCTGTAGTTCCATAATAGCTGGTCGCCAAACGATCTGCTACGGTCAATCTGTTACTTCTGAAATCATCAAAAGCTGCCGATGAGTTTTCATCACTTTTGCCAAATGCCGTTTTAATCATTACCGTCGAAATCGAGAAGTTTCCATAGTTGTATGGCGAACGCGAATGGTAAATTCCATCAGCCGCATCAAATTGTTCTGAGAAGTTTTCGGTATAAGAACGGTCTGCCGTCAAATCAATCTTAAAGTCAGGAAACAAATCCACATTAGCAGTCATGTTCAATACTTTAGAAGAAGTCTGTGTAAAGTTCTGGTTGAAATCCTCATAGTTTGTCAACCAACCTCTTTTTGCCGCTTCATAACGTATGTCTGCCTGGCTTCCCAAAACGAATCCTAAAGACGGTTTTGTAGTTCCAAAGAAACCTACACCCGGTATGAATCCCGGCAAGACCGTACCTTCATTTTGGGTATAATTAATCTGAACGTTTTTAACGCTGGTAAGAACTCCTACCAATCCATCCAGGAATACATTACTTCCTGAAGTTTGCGGTTTGTTGGCATTCGTAATTTTTTCTCCTGGCTTTGGTGGTGCCTGAGTTGTTGGTCTTGTCGCTACTTTTGGTTTTTTGCCCAATCCTATATACTTATAAAGAACATCCATGTTCAATGAAGTATTTAATCGGTGCGAACCATTGTTTTGAATTGTATTTCCAAGACTGAATGTACCATCTTCTGTAGTTACAGATGCCAATGCATCTGTTGCACGTTGCCAGCTGTAGTCTCCCGTATAGGAATAGGTTGACTTAATAAATCCTAATGCCGGAATCTTGTTCAATGGCAGGTCATAGTTAACCACAAGCTGCTGCATGTGCTGGTTTGCTTCTCCAATGTTCCAGAAATCATCCCAAATCGTAAAGTCTTCCATTGGAACACCAAATTCATCCAGATAGTTTCTTACAATGTTATTGGTAGATGCCGTATAATTTATTTTTAATGCTCTTGTCAGATTATAGTTGAAACCGTATTGGTAGTTGAACATATAATTTCTTCTGTATAATGGTGACAATCCAATTCCCTGAATATCCACGTCACGATATTCCTGTCTGTTATATTGCCTCATAATATTGGAACTGAAAGAAATCGAAGATGGCAGGTAGTTGAAGTTGAAATCACTCAACAGTTTCCAATACTGGCTTTTCTTCATAAACTTCGTGTTTTTGAATGGTTCTACCGCTTTAGGCTGGAACGCAAAAGTATAATCCACAGAAGCTTTTACCTGCTGGTCAAGCAAGCTTTCAATTTCATAATTATGGTGTTCTGTTTCATTAAACGAATACGACAAAGTAAGGTTTTCCGGGTCATAGAAATGCGGTTTCTGTTCTGCACCTCTTTCTTTTTTGACTCCTATAAAGTTGATACTTTTTCTCTTCGTATAGTCTACTGCCCTGCTTTCAATATTATTTCTTGCAGCAGCATCGGCCGTATTGTCTAACAATTGGTCCAAACGGATATCCTGGTTGAACGGATCGTATTCTGGAGTAATTTTTTCTTCGCCAATAGCATAATTGAACGGAAGGTTAACTCCCCATTTTTTAGGCAATAATTTTCCTAAGTTGACATTGGTTACGATGTCATATTGCTTGATATCTTCGCGGCTTCTTTCATTAGGTCCCTGCTCTAAAGAACCAAAGCCCTGCGTACTCATTCTTCCGGTTGCGGAAACCGTTGCAAAATCAGCCAGGTTACTATCCAAGCTGGCAATGGCTGCCATTCCGCCTTTATTATCCATATCGGCAAGACGAAGTTCGTTGAACCAAACTTCTCCACGGATGTCATCTGTATGGCGGTTTTTCAAACCTACCATCAGTGTTCTTACCAAACCAAAGTTCGGATTACCTTTGATACCTAATCGTAATGGATTGATTCTTCCTGCCAGTGACGGATCTAAAACGAAATCATCTACATATTTTACACCCAAAGCATCTTCCACCAGCAATGCATTGTTCGGATCCATAGCCAAAATCTTCAGCTTGGTCAGCAATGACAATGCCAGATCTATCTGGTTTGCTTCCGGCCACACCTGCTCTGCTGTCACAGCTGCGCTTTGTTGTGTTACCTTTAACGGAATCTCTACCTGATAGAAATTTTGCGTAAAGTCATTACCAAATCGGATGAATGCAACCATCTGGTCGTCTGCCAAAGGCTGTATGTCTGTAGGTACCGGCAATGCTTCTGCGTGCAGGAACATTTTCAGCTTCTTGAACTGACGCATATCCACACTTACATTTTTAAATACCGCTCTTGAATCACCAGGCTCCAGACCTCCAAGTCCCGGAAGTGACGGATTCGCTTTTGTAACTCTCAAAGAAAGTGACTGCTCGTTTTGGTTTATAATCGTATTACTGTTATACAATTGCTCTCTAACAACTCCCGGAGGTGTTACGTACTTAATTGGTGAACGGTCACCGTTTTCCTGAACGTTAACTGCCAATACATCCAAAGCCGTATCATCTGCATTGTTAATATCGTCATCCTGTTCGTTCGGATCAAGACTTTTCACATATCTTCTCCATTCGCCACGCACTAATTCCAATGCTCCGAAACGAAGTGTAATCTGATCGTTGAAACCAGTTACGAACATTCTCATAAAACGAATCGATCTGAAATCGGAAATACTTCCAACTGTATTCTGCGGTTGTGAAACCGGAATCTTGAATTGAATCCAACGAGCTCCGGTAGTCTCCTGTCCGGGGATGCTTGCTATTGTTTCTCTGATATCCGTAATATACGGGTTTGACCCAACTACCATGTTTGGTCTTATGTCAATGCCATATTCATAATAAGCATTGATTTCGTTCATTGTATTATCTCTGTTGATATCTTCTGTATCCGGCAAAGTTGTTGCTCCTCTGTTAGTATCACCTACATCAACAGGAGAGTTTCCTTGCAAACCGTTATAATTTTTATAACGTTGAATAACATCTCCGGATGCGCTAAGGAAATACTGGTAGTTATCTGCAGCAGGGTCAGGTTGTGAAGCAAAGCCAGGGAACTGTGCGGCTTCTTCTGCATCATTCAGACCGTCAAGACCCACATCCTGAAACTGCCTGTTACCTCCATTGGTATCAAATGCATAAATCAAAGATTGCGAGATTGGAATTTTACCCCAGATAGTTGTAAATGTAGGCTGTGTTGAACCTGCGCCCGGAAGTCCGTTTTCGTATTGTTTTCTTCCATCTTTCAGGACATCTTCTGAAATTTCCCCAAGGTTAAAATATAGTTTTCCTGTATTTGCTGTATTGGCAGAACCTCTTTGGTCATTGTAATACGGGTCCAACATCCAGAACTGAATGTATTCTACGTTTGACTGTTCGAAGTTGGTGGAGTTGATAGCTCTCATGATACCACCAAAGTTGTCAACCGCCTGTTCCGGCGTAAAGCTGTTTGTAGCCTGTGCCAACGGGTTAAAGTTATACGGACCTCTTTCACGAGGGAAATAGGTCAAATCTAAAGTATTGATAACTGTTTGCTGACCTACAGCAATATCTGTGACAGGGAATAATTCTCTGCTATAGATTCTTCTTGTACTGTAAAGCTTCAGGTCGTCTTCAGAAACACCGCCCGGCCTTTGCACATAGAAAGTAGGATCAATAGAATACCAGGCTAGTTTTGCTCGCTTGTAACCATAATTCAATGTAGTCAAAGAACCTCCAAAGTCATTATAATCACTTACCGTTGGTTTTTCCGGTACGCTGGAAAGACTCCAGGCAAACGGAGAACGCATATCGATAGTGGTCTGTGAACCTTCAAAGTCGTCTACATAAACCGTAGATTCACCCTGAAATCTATCCGCTTTTGGAGTATCCGGTTTTAAGTAAGCCACCTCTCCCCTGAAAGAGATATTAGAAGGAACGTCAGTATCAATATTAGGAAGTTTGTTTACTAACCTTGTTAAGAAAGGAACTTCTGTTGAGAAGTTGGTATTCAAACCTATGATGGTATTATTTACCGATTCCTGTCCGTAATTTGATTTTTGGGTAAACGGCCTTTCGCTCATTTTTAACAATGTAGCCCCAACGATAAACTTATCATTAAATTTATGTTCAACGTTAACCCCGAAAAATCTTCGCGTTTGTTGTCCGAAAACCGAGTTGTTTTCCAACGAGATTTCGATTGGTGTTCCGGAAGCCTGTAAGGAAGCATCCATAATATTAACTCTTCCTAACTGGTAATTGACGGTATAATCAACACCTTCTACCAAAACTCGTCCGCCGGCAGTTACCGTAACCGAACCTTGAGGAACGTTAAATGCACCAATTGCAATTCCGTCTCCGCTTGTTGACTTGAATTTTCCTTTTAACTGGAACTTGTTTTTATCACTGTCCTGAAGTGCCGCCGCTTGTGTGCTGCGATACATCGTTCTGTAAACGTATTTATTCTGGTTTCCGTTATAGTTACCTGCAGCCGGGGCATCATAGTCCTGAGTCGGGCTTGTTCTTAATTTGTTGAAAAGGTGTTCCCCGAAAGGTTCTACGGTTGTAAAGATGATTCTTCCGTTTTGTTTATCAACCGTTAATCCCGGTATAAAATCGAAGAAACCGTCACCGTTAGGCTGCGGGTCATTGGTATAATTCAGCCTGTCCATATTGAAAACACGCAATAAAGGTGTTTGTTCCACATCAGGCGGTAATGGGTTGGCAGCCGAAGGCGCAGCCGGTGTGATATAGTTTAATGGCGACGGATCCGTGTACATGATGTTCAGCTTGAAATCTTCCTGCTCCAATTGATAGGCTCCAGGCAGAGCATAAACGTTTTTCATCATCAGGTTCCAAACCGGCTTATTGACGTTGGTCAGGTTACTTTTCAGCATTTTCAGGATTAAGCTTTGGGTAGTTGGAATACCGTTGCTTACTTGTGTTGCATCGACTCCATCAGTACCAAATTCCCCAACCTGATACACCTGGTCACCTATGGTATATTGGTAGGCAACTGCCAATACCTCATCATTGGTAAGACGCTGTGTCAGGGAAATATATCCCAACTGCGGATGGTAGGAATAGTCGCTTGGCCATGATAATTTTCTGGCATTTTCCAATTTAGAATAGTCCGTTCCTTCACTTACCGTAATACCTGTAAACCCGGAGCTTGCCGTTGCAATTTCACGAATTGACGGATTCAGCACACCGGTTGTTCCTATTTTGGCAGGATCATATCGGTTGTTTGAGTTTTTTGAAGGCGTATTGGCCGGAGCTGTAAAGAAGCCTCCCGGAATTGGGTTCGCCGATACTACTTCATTATCATCCTGACCCGTGAGTTGTGCTTCTCCCAAATCCTGAATTGCGATAATATTTCTTAGGTTATTGTCTGTTGTGCTGACCCTGTTCTGGCGATTGGTTACCCAAACCTCTATTCTGGTAATCTGAACACGGCTATCAATCAACGGATAGTTTCGGAGCGATCTGTCGTATTGGTTTCTGAAGTATTGTGAAAGGAAGAAATGCCTGTCTGCATCATAATCCAATGCAAACAATTCGAATTCCTGCACTGTTCCTCCGCCCTGGGCCGTAACTGTTTTGGTTTGGGATTTCTGCTCTGAGAAGATTCCCGTAATGGTTGTTTTTCCAAACTGGAATTGCGCCTTAACCCCAAAAAGGCTTTGCGCACCACGAATCAGCGTACTGTTTAACGGCAAGCTTACGTTTCCGACTTCAATCTTTTGAATGATATCATCTTCCGTAGGCGTATATTCCAACTTTATCAGGTTTTGGAAAGCAAAGGTAGACTCGGTGTCATAGTTAGCATTGACATTCAGCCTCGTTCCAACTTTCCCCATAAGGCTCATACTGATTCTCTGGTCAAAATCAAAAGTGGTTGTACTTCTGTTTCTTGGCGATAACGCAGGGTTGTCTTGTTTTGTATGTCGGATTCCCAAATCCATTTCGACAGAACCTGTTGGTTTGATGTCGATGGTATTACTACCAAAAATGGTTTCAAAGAAACTGGAATTGACATAATATCGCGGCAAAAGGTCTTTTTTCTTGGCATCACTACCATCTTTTTTACCTTCTATCGCATCTGATTTTTCCTTAAAATACTTTCGCATTGATTCCCTAAGCACCAATTCCTCATATTCCTGCGGTGTAAGAACTACAGGATAATTTATATTAAAACCATTTACGGTATTCGTATAAATATAACGGTCTGTTATGGGGTCATAGGTATATGCCTCTATAATACTAGGGGGATTTTTCAATTCTACTCTTCCAACGGAATACCCTGTTTTGGTAGTATCCTGAACTTCCTCGTCTTCTTGTGCTTGTATCGTTACACTAAAAAAAATCGAAATCAGCCAAAAGCTAATTTTCAAGTTACAGGCAATGCCTTTAGTATAGTTAGTTTTCAAGTATTATAAGGTTTTTAAGGCTAGTTTAATAATGTTTTCAATGCTTGCATTTGGATTTTCCTTAACAATTTTTTCTACAGTTTTTTCCGCCAATTTTCTGTTAAATCCAAGAACTTCCAAAGCAGATAACGCTTCGTCTTTGTTTGTATTGTCTTGTGAAATAGAAACTTCGTCTAAATCATACACTTTTAACACTTTATCTTTCAAATCCAATATAGCCCTTTGTGCTGTTTTACTGCCAATTCCTTTAATGGATTGGATGGTTGCCACATCGCCCGAAGCTATAGACTGGATGATTTGCTTTGGTTCCAGCGAAGACAGCATAGTCCGCGCAATACCTGCTCCGATACCGGAAACAGACAAAAGCAATTTAAAGATTTCTCTTTCAGATTTTTCGGCAAATCCAAACAGTACATGTGCATCTTCCTTAATCTGGAGATAAGTAAAAAGTTTAATGTTTTCCGAGTCAGGAATCAAAGAATAAGTATGAAGTGAAATATTAATATGATACCCTACTCCGTTGCAGTCAATCACAACTTCTGTAGGGTTTTTTTCCACTAATTTTCCTTGTAAATGCGCTATCATGAATTGTTAAATAAATCCCAAATGTAACGAAAAACTTTTATTGAGCCTCATCTAATTGTTCATCAACAAAAAAATACGTTAAAAATTGACTTTTATGGATTTTTGCTTTTTTTCTTTTTCTTGTGCATCAACAACTGCAACAGCGGCCATATTTACCATTTCTTCTACACTTGCGCCCAATTGGAAGATGTGAACAGGCTTGTCCATTCCCATCATGATTGGTCCGATTGAAACCGACTTATCCAATTCTTTCAGCATCTTATAATTGATGTTAGCCGATTCCAGATTAGGGAATATAAGCGTATTTACTTTTTTGCCTGCCAGTTTAGAGAATGGGAATTTTTGCTGCAACATTTCAGAATTCAAAGCAAAATCGGCCTGGATTTCTCCATCAACAACCAAATCCGGATAGTATTTGTGAAGATAGGCAACGGCTTCGGCAACTTTTCTTGCTCCTTCATCATTAGAGGAACCAAAGTTTGAGAAAGATACCATGGCAATGACCGGTTCCATTCCAAACATACGTACAGTTTTGGCTGTCATCAATGCGATTTTTGCCAGCTCATCAGCAGTCGGATTTGGATTTATAGCGGTATCCGACAGAAAAATCGGGCCTCTCTTTGTCATCATCATATTGGTTGTCGCAATCTTAGAAACACCCGGTGCTTTGTCAATAAGTTGCATCATTGGTTTTACGACAGACGGATAACTTCTGGAATAGCCCGAAACCAAAGCATCAGCTTCACCTTCATTGACCATCATGGCTGCGAAATAATTTCTTTCGCGCATCCATTTCTGAGCATCCAGCAAACTGGTTCCTTTTCTTCTTCTGGCTTCCCAGAATGAATTGGCATAACGCAATCTTCTTTCATCTTCTTCAGGCGTTTTCGGGTCGATGATAAGAACATCGGCATCAAAGCCTAATTCTTCTTTCAGTTCCTGGATGATTTCGCGATTTCCAAGAAGAATCGGGGTTCCGATTTTTTCTTCCAGAACAATCTGCGCTGCTTTTAATACGTCTAAGTGGTCTGCTTCAGCAAAAACCACACGTTTCGGGTCAGTTTTGGCGCGATTGGCCAACAAACGAACCATTTTATTATCGGAACCAAGACGTTCCATTAATTCTTCTCTGTATTTATCCCAATCCTGAATTGGATTTGCTGCCACTCCGGAATCCATCGCTGCCTTGGCAACTGCAGGAGCCACTACGGAAATCAATCTCGGGTCAAATGGTTTCGGGATGATATAATCTCTTCCGAATACCAGTTTGGTTTCTCCATACGCAATATTTACCTGCTCCGGAACGGTTTCTTTTGCCAATAAAGCCAATGCTTTTACGGCAGCCATCTTCATTTCTTCATTGATTTTTGACGCACGTACATCGATAGCTCCTCTAAAAATATACGGGAAGCCCAATACGTTGTTTACCTGGTTAGGAAAATCCGAACGGCCGGTAGCCATAATAATGTCCTTACGGGTTGCAACGGCAAGGTGATAGTCAATTTCCGGGATTGGATTCGCCATCGCAAAAACTATCGGGTTTTCTGCCATTTGCATCAGCATTTCTGCCGACATTACATTTCCGGAAGAAAGCCCAAGGAAAATATCGGCACCAACCAATGCTTCTTCCAGCGTTATGCTTTTTTCTCCATTGGCATATTTCCTTTGCATGTCAGATATATCTGTTCTGTTTTTAGAAAGAGAACCTTTTCTATCAAACATGATAACATTTTCAGGATTAATTCCAAGCAATACGTATAGATTAGCGCAAGCCAAAGCCGCAGAACCGGCACCGGAAACCACCACTTTTACGTCTTCAATTTTCTTTCCGGCCAATTCCAAAGCATTAAGTAAGGCGGCTGATGAAATAATTGCAGTCCCGTGCTGGTCATCATGCATTACAGGAATATTCAACTCTTCAACCAACCTTCTTTCTATCTCGAATGATTCCGGAGCTTTAATATCCTCCAGGTTGATTCCTCCAAAAGTTGGAGCTATATTTTTTACCGTCTCAATAAACTTTTCGACGTCTTTAGTATCTACTTCAATATCAAAAACATCAATATCGGCAAAGATTTTAAACAATAAAGCTTTCCCTTCCATTACCGGTTTTGATGCTTCCGGACCAATATCTCCCAATCCTAAAACGGCAGTCCCGTTTGAAATTACCGCTACCAGGTTTCCTTTTGCTGTATATTTATAAACATTATTTACATCCTTCGCAATTTCAAGACAAGGCTCGGCTACACCCGGCGAATAGGCTAACGACAGATCTCTCTGTGTTGCATATGCTTTGGTTGGAACGACTTCGATTTTCCCAGGCGATGGTTTCGCATGATATAACAGCGCTTCTCTTCTTTTACTGTACTTGTTCATTTTTGTATATTTTATTCGGACTTACAAAGGTAAAAGTCTGAATGAAACTGAGAAACTTTTAATGCTATTCTTTTCTTTATATTATGTTTAAGAGTATTTTGCCAAATAAACAATCATTTTAACGAATGTATTTTATGTTCTATTATTTTTTGTACATTTCGTTATCATCAACAATGCTTCATAAATTTTACAAATTCATTGCAACTATGAAAAAACTGCTTTTAATGCTATGCATTATTACCGCCAGCCTTCAATCTTGCCAAAAAGAAAAGGGAGAGACTTCTAAAAAAGAGGATGAAAAACTGAAAACAATATTAGAAAACTACTATCAGGAAAGGCTGAAACTTTTCCCTCTGGAAGCGACCAGTGCAGGCGACAATCGCTATAACAACCTGCTTCCGAATGACCTTAGTGATGACTATATCGCTAAAATAAAAGCGTTTTTTACAAAATACAAAGAGGAACTCGCAAAATTTGACGATTCTACTTTGTCTGAAAATGACAAGCTAAGTAAAGCAATACTGGCTTGGGAATGTGATGCAAATCTGGAAGCTCTCACATTCAGAAAAGACCTGATGCCTATCAACCAGTTTGAAGGAATGCCTTTGATGATAGGCCAATATGCCAGCGGTTCAAGCGCACAGCCATTCAAAACTGTAGAAGACTATAACAACTGGCTGGAAAGACTAAATGGTTTTAACGATTGGGTTATTACTGCTGAAGCCAAGATGAAAGAAGGCGTTTCAAAAGGATATGTGCTGCCAAAAGCACTGACCTTAAAAGTAATTCCTCAATTAAAAGATTTGGCCAAAGAAGACAAGACCCATATATTTTATGCTCCGCTAAATGCTTTTCCAAAAACATTTACAGAGGATGAAAAGAAAACGATTACAGACAACTACACAAAACTGATTACTGAAAAATTAGTACCGTCTCTTAAAAACTTATACAATTATGTGAGCACAGACTATCTGGCAAAAAGCAGGACTACAAGTGGCATTAATGCTATTCCGCAAGGTGACGCTTATTACAAGCATCTTATTAAACGTTATACGACTACCGACCTTACGGCTGATGAAATCCATAAGTTAGGTCTGAATGAAGTAGCGCGTATTTCTGCCGAAATGGAAAAAGTCAAAAACCAGGTTGGATTCAAGGGAAGCCTGAAGGATTTCTTTAATTATGTTCGTGACAAAAAAGAGCTGATGCCATTTACTGAACCACAACAGGTCATCGACAACTTCAATGCGATTCATGAAAAGATGAAGCCAAATCTGGATAAGCTTTTTGATTTAAAACCTAAAACGCCTTTTGTTGTGAAAAGAACCGAAGCTTTTAGGGAAAAATCAGCCAGTGCGGAATACAATCCGGGTTCGGTTGACGGAACGAGACCGGGTATTTTCTACGTTCCAATTCCAGACGTTAAGAAATACAACTTCTATGCTGATGAAGATTTGTTCCTACATGAAGCAATACCGGGACATCATTATCAAATTTCATTGCAGCAGGAAAACACCAGCCTTCCGGAATTTAGAAAAACGATATGGTTTAATGCTTATGGTGAAGGCTGGGCACTGTATACCGAATCCTTAGGAAAAGAATTAGGACTTTATCAGGACCCGTATCAATATTTTGGAATGTTGAGTGCTGAAATGCACCGCGCCATTCGTCTTGTAGTAGATACAGGATTGCATACCAAAGGCTGGACCCGCGAACAGGCTATTCAATATTCTATGGAAAATGAAGCAGAACCGGCTGAAAGTATTGTTGCTGAAATCGAACGTTATATGGCGATTCCGGGACAGGCTTTGTCTTATAAAATAGGGCAATTGAAAATACGCGAGCTTCGTACTAAAGCTGAAAAGGAATTGGGAGCCAAATTCTCAATAAAGGAATTCCACAATCAGGTTCTGGAATCAGGTTGTTTGCCTTTAAAAATACTGGAAGACAAGATTAATAATTGGATTCAAAGCAAGAAATAATACTAAAAGCCTCATTAGTGAGGCTTTTTTATTTAAAGTTTTGTCTATTGGAAAGTTTAGACCATATAAAGGAATCTGTTTTGAAAGGCTTGTTTTTTTTTATTTTTAGACGCGGATTATCACGGATTAATTACGCGGATTTGGGAACTCTATACCACATAATGAATGCAACTCTAATAAATTTCCTTCATAAACTTTGCGGCTCAGCGTCTTTGCGAGCAGCTTTTTTCAACCTAGAGTCGCAAATAAAAAATCTGATTTTAAAAGGTTTCCATTCAATTCTTTTTTTATTTTAAGCGCGGATTATCACGGATTAATTACGCGGATTTGGGAAGTCTATACCACATAATGAATGTGACTCTAATGATTTCCTTCATAAACTTTGCGGCTCAGCGTCTTTGCGAGCAGCTTTTTTCAATCTGGAGTCGCAAAATAAAAATATAAACCCGAAATACTTTTTCTAATTTTTCATCTATTTTAAAAAATCAATATTCCGTTTCAAGCCATCATATTTGGCACGCTTAACAGCGGAGTTTTTAAAAACGGCCCGAAATGTTTCTTCTGTGATTTCTTCCCAGTCTTTTTTGGTCATGGAAAGCAATTCCGGATTCGGGTTGAATAATGGTTCGTTATGAGGTTTGGAGAACCGGTTCCACGGACAGACATCCTGACAAACGTCGCAACCAAAAGCCCAATCATCAAATTTGCCTTTCATTTCCTGAGGAATGTTGTCTTTTAATTCTATAGTGAAATAGGATATGCATTTGCTTCCGTCAACTACATAGGGAGCAATAATCGCACCTGTAGGACAGGCATCGATGCATTTTGTACAGGAGCCACAATGGTCTGTTACAGCGGTATCATATTCCAGTTCCAAATCGACAATCAGTTCCGCAATAAAGAAAAAAGAGCCTACCTGTTTGCTCAAAAGGTTACTGTTTTTGCCAATCCAGCCTAACCCGCTTTTGGCCGCCCAGGCTTTATCCAAAACCGGAGCCGAGTCTACAAACGCCCGTCCCGAAACTTCACCGATATTTTCCTGAATCGAAAAAAGGAATTCCTTTAGTTTTTCCTTTATGACAAAATGATAGTCCTGTCCGTAGGCATATTTTGAAA
Organism: Flavobacterium sp. 38-13; assembly: GCF_001899155.1. Taxonomy (NCBI): domain Bacteria; kingdom Pseudomonadati; phylum Bacteroidota; class Flavobacteriia; order Flavobacteriales; family Flavobacteriaceae; genus Flavobacterium; species Flavobacterium sp. 38-13. Next base: position 141,956 of record NZ_MKVG01000018.1, on the reverse strand, counting down.
TCTTATAGCTGTCTGCTATCTGGGTTTGTTCCGGATAATAATTCAACAATAACGAAATGACGCTTTTTGAATCGTCAACCAAAAGCGTGGGGTTTAATCTTTTGTCAAAATGATTTTCCATATAACCCATCTGTCCGTGGGCATTATTCTTTAGCCATGCTTCCAATCTTGGAGCTTCTTCTTCCAAAAATCCTGCTTTAGATATGCCACAAGAAATAAATCCGAGGCGCTGGGCTTCGGATTTTATAAATTGCGTGTATTTGGATTTTTGATTTATGATTTTTGATTTATGACTTTAGACTTGTGACTTTAGACTTGTGACTTTACACTTTTAGACTTAAGATTTGTTTATGCGGGATTTTATTGATTTGACTGTGCTGACAAAGATTGCTGTTAGTTCGTTTCCTTCTTTCCAGATTTGGTTTAGTTGTGTGTAATCAATCCATTTTTTCTCTTGAAGAATTTCTATCCAAAATAAGGTTTCATCAGCTTCTTCGATGACAATTGACATTTTGGAAATAAATCCCCTATCACTTCTTGCCCTACAAACAGCCCTGTAATTTGCTCCTACCGAAGTACCATTTCTAACTATCTGATTGGCAATTGCCCTTCCTGAAATTGTATTTGGCAGTTTTTCTACCACATCAATTACCATTAACGAGAACTTTTTGTTCTTGCTTTTAATTCTTCCGAGGTCGTGCATAATTATTTTAAATGGCTTATATCTTATTCTCTTCAACCCCACAACACAAATCAAAAATCTTAAATCCTAAATTTCAGAAGTCAGAAATCTTAAATCTTAAATTTAAAAAAGTCCTCCCTGGATATTTGCCCTGATTTTCCCTAAATGTTTATAGGCTTTTTCAGTAACTTCTCTTCCTCTAGGGGTTCTTATAATAAAACCTTCTTGAATCAAAAACGGTTCGTAGACTTCTTCAATCGTTTCTCCGCTTTCTGAAACTGCTGTTGCCAAGGTCGATAATCCTACCGGCCCTCCTTTAAACTTATCAATAATTGTTGTCAGGATTTTGTTGTCCATTTCGTCCAATCCATGGGCATCGACATGCAGGGCTTTCAATGAAAACTTTGCAATTTCTATGTCAATCTTCCCATTTCCTTTAATTTGGGCAAAATCACGTACTCTTCGTAATAATGCGTTGGCAATTCTGGGAGTTCCACGGCTTCTTCCGGCAATTTCGATCGCTGCTTCCATTGTAATTGGCATTTTTAAGATTGCCGAGCTGCGTTCAACTATTGAAGTCAGAAGTTCTGTCGTGTAATATTGCAAGCGACTCTGGATTCCGAAACGGGCACGCATAGGTGCTGTCAGTAATCCGGATCGCGTGGTAGCCCCAACAAGTGTAAACGGATTCAGATTTAATTGTACAGTTCTGGCGTTTGGACCTGATTCTATCATGATGTCAATTTTGAAATCTTCCATTGCAGAATATAAATATTCTTCCACAATAGGGCTCAAACGGTGGATTTCATCAATAAAAAGCACATCGCGTTCTTCAAGATTGGTGAGCAGTCCTGCCAAATCTCCGGGTTTATCCAAAACAGGACCAGACGTAATCTTGATACCGGCACCCAATTCGTTTGCCAAAATATTGGCAAGCGTCGTCTTTCCCAGACCCGGAGGTCCGTGAAACAACGTATGGTCTAATGCTTCCTTCCTAAGATTAGCTGCCTGGACAAATACTTTCAGATTCTCCAATACCTGATCTTGCCCTGTGAAATCATCAAAGGACAAAGGCCTTAATCTTTTTTCAAAATCAAGTTCTTCTGAATTGTAATTGTTGCTTGTTGGATCTAGATTTGCATTCATCTGGCAAAGATAGAGAAAATGTTGATTTCCTGTCCGGGCTAATTACCCTACATTATAGCCTTTGGCCAAAATAGATTGCCATTCCGGATGCCTTTTCAGATAGGCCGCAACAAACGGGCAAAGTGGCGCTAAAGTATATCCGTTATCCTTAACGAAATTCAGGGCTTTCTCAACCATGCTTCCTCCTACGCCTTTACCTTCCAAAGCTTTTGGCACTTCGGTATGTGTAAGATACATGATGTTGTCTTTGTTGATGATGTATTCAATAAAGGCTATATGATTTTCAACTTCCATTTCGAATCTTCTCTTGTCCTGATTTTGAACCAATGGAATGTCAGCATATTTATCACTCATAGCAAAAAAAATTTAAAGTTAGGGAATGAGGAAAGGTACAGAAAAAATCGACACCAGTCAAAATAAGGTTTTTTTAATATCTTTAACACAAATTAACAAACAACCTTAAAAAATTATATGAAAGACCAACAAGAAGACAATCATTTAAAGCGGGAATTAGGATTATTGGATGGAACGATGCTCGTTGTGGGTTCCATGATTGGTTCCGGAATTTTTATTGTGAGTGCCGATATTGCCAGACAGGTCGGTTCTGCCGGATGGCTGACGCTAATCTGGGTCATTTCCGGATTGATAACCGTTATTGCCGCAGTGAGTTATGGAGAGTTGAGCTCCATGTTCCCAAAAGCGGGCGGACAATATGTTTATCTTAAAGAAGCTTACAACAAACTGATTGCTTTTTTATATGGTTGGAGCTTTTTTGCCGTTATACAAACCGGCACGATTGCAGCGGTTGGTGTTGCCTTTTCAAAATTCGCGGCTTATTTGTATGAGCCTTTGAGCGATGAAAATATTTTATTTACGATTGGCTCTTTTAAATTAAATGCGGCACAGATTGTTTCTATCATTACGATTATACTGCTGACCTATATCAACAGCCGCGGTGTTAAAAACAGCAAAACGCTTCAGACTGTTTTGACTATTATTAAAATTCTTTCGCTTCTTGGCCTTGTTGTTTTTGGATTGTTTATGGCTGCAAAAGCAGATATCTGGAATGCCAATTGGGCAGATGCCTGGAATACAAAATCCTATAATGCCGATACCAAATCATGGTTGCCTATTAGCGGTACGGCATTGATAACCGGAATTTCAGCCGCTATGGTGGGTTCGTTATTTTCCAGTGATGCCTGGAATGGCGTGACTTTTATTGCCGGAGAAATGAAGAATCCAAAACGTAATGTGGGATTGAGTTTATTTTTGGGAACTTTTATTGTGACTGTTCTTTATATCCTTGCCAACCTGATGTATCTGGCTGTTGTGCCATTTGAAGAAATTGCTCTTGCCAAATCAGACCGGGTGGCTGTAGTGGCATCCAACTATATTTTCGGTAATATTGGTACTTTGATTATTGCCATTATGATTATGATTTCCACTTTTGCCTGCAACAATGGGCTGATTATGGCCGGAGCAAGAGTGTATTACACAATGGCAAAAGACGGATTGTTTTTCAAAAAAGCTGCCGCACTCAATACCGCCAGTGTTCCTGCCTGGGCTTTATGGGCGCAATGCATCTGGACTTCGGTTTTATGCCTTACCGGAAAATATGGCGCCCTGCTGGATTATGTGATGATTATTGTTATTATCTTTTACATTTTGACCATTTACGGCATATTTATACTTCGAAAAAAAATGCCTGATGCTGAACGCCCTTATAAAGCTTTTGGCTATCCTGTACTACCAATACTTTATATCATTACTGCTTCTGCCTTGTGTATTTCGCTTTTGATTACAAGGCTTGAAACGTGTGGCTGGGGTGTTGCCATTATGTTGGCGGGAATTCCTGTTTATTATATTACAAAGCCCAAATCTGAGGAGAGTCAATCCTAATAAACAAGTTTCTTAATATTTTCTGTAATGGTTTTTCTGTCTGTTTCCAATTTTGCCAATTTGAAAGCAGTATTAAAATGTGCCAACGCTGTTTGGTTGTCAAAATCAGTATACAGATGTCCTAACAGTGAAAAGTAAAAATGGTTATCTTTTAAATTTAGCTTTTCTGCTTCCTGAATTGCCTTTTCTTTACCATGAACTTTGGCTAATGCAAAAGTACGGTTGAGTGCTGCAATTGGTGAATATTCTAATATGAGCAGACTGTTGTAAAGTTGGAGAATATTGTCCCACTTTTCATCGGTGTCTTCTTTCTGCGTATGCCAATAGGCAATTCCGGCTTCAAGATGGTACCTCGTTATTCTGTCTCCGGTTGACGCCTGGTTTAAGAAATAGGTTCCCTGGATAATTAATTCCTGGTTCCATTTTGTTTCGTCCTGGTCGTCATATAAGACGATTTCGCCCTTTTCATTGGTTCTGGCATCAAATCGTGACGAATGGAAGCTCATTAGGGAAAATAGCGCATTTACGGATGGCTTATTGGTCGCTTTGTTCTCCATTAGCAGATGCACAAGCCGCATGGCTTCGGCACAAAGATCTTTTCGCAAGATGGTATTTTGTGAAGAAGAATAATATCCTTCCGAAAACAACAGGTATAAGGTTGTGAGAACCGGTTCCAGCCTGTCATTGATCTCCAGTATAGTAGGCTGTTGTATTTTTATGTTTTCTGCTTTCAGCTTTTCCTTGGCTCGGTTGATTCTTTTGTAAATGACTTCTTTGTTCGTCAAAAAAGCATCAGCAATTTCCCGAATTCCGAAACCACAAAGCAGATTCAAAGCCAAAGCCACCTGCGATTCTGTCGAAATACACGGGTCACAGACCGTGAAAATCATGGCTAACTGGCTATCTGCAATATTTCTGGCAGATAAGTCTATTACTATTTCTTCCGATTTCTGGGCAGCATATTTAAACTCGGGGGATAATTTCTGCTCAAAGAAGACATTGCGTTTAAGATGGTTTTTGGTTTTATTTTTGGCGACGGTATACAACCATGCCGTTGGATTATCCGGTATGCCTTTTAAACTCCATGTTTCTGTAGCAGCAAGAAATGTATCGCTAACAATATCTTCTGCAATTTCTATGTGTTTGATACCAAAGAGGTAACAGAGTACCGAAACCAGTTTCCGATACTCTGTCCTGAATAAATTGTGCAACAGTTGGCTGTCTTTCATCTTTTAAACTACTCTGTTGGAACAGCCATTCTCACTTCAACACTGGCACCCCATTTTAAAATAGGACATCCTTTGGCAATTTCAACGGCTTCCTCATAATTCTCTGCCCTGATTAAGAACAAACCTCCTACCGATTCTTTTATCTCGGCATAAGGTCCGTTTGTCACGACATTATCCTCTTTTACAACCCTACCGTCTGAATCCCATCTTTTGGGTGGCGCAACTAATTTGTTTTGGGCCGCTATACCGCCAATCCAATCCTGGAATGGTTTGATTGCTGCCTGCATTTGTTCCGGTGATGGTGTTGCATCCTTACTGATCATATCTCTACGGATTATTAATACGAACTCGTTCATGTTATACTGTTTTTGAAATTATTAAATGTAGTGAAAGTTTCCAATTTAAAAATCAGCCAAACTGGCCAACTTTGTAGGTTCCGATTGCATGAGGAAAAGCAATGTTGATTCGGTTCCAAGTATTGATGGTCGTAATTGCCAAAGTCAGATCAATTAATTCCTGTTCCGAAAATTGCGATGCTGTTTCTGCATAGACCGCATCTGTCACTTCACATTTAGTCAGTGCTTCTGCCCAGGCAAATGCAGCTCTTTCTCTTTCGGTGTAGTAAGGCGCTTCTCTCCAGGCACTCAAACCATATAAACGCTGTTCTGTTTCGCCTTTTGCACGGGCATCTTTTGAATGCATATCCAAACAATAGGCACAACCGTTAATTTGAGATACTCGAAAATAAACCAATTCTAAAAGTGCCAATTCTACTGGTGATTTTTTCAGGTAGGCACCAATCCCGAAAAGTGTTTTCATGGCTTCCTGTCCTTTTACATGAATGTTGATTCTTTGTTCCATTTTATTTGAAGTTTTAATTGTTATATACTGTAATGACAATCGGGATTTTGAAATTGGACAAAAAACCTAATTTTTTTTCAAAAAAAAATCCGTTTCAATTTCTTGAAACGGATTTTTTTATTCTTTTTATAATTTATGAATGGTGAAGTTCTTCTTCGCCTTCTTTCATTGGCACTGTTTGCGGAACGAAATCATCATCAAAGCCAGGCTTGCTGTAATCGTATGGCCATCTGTGAACTTCAGGAAGTTCTCCAGGCCAGTTTCCGTGAATGTGTTCTACCGGAGCTGTCCATTCCAAAGTATTAGATCTCCATGGGTTTTGAACTGCTTTCTTTCCGTAGAAAATACTTACGAAGAAGTTCCAAAGGAATACCAACTGGAAAGCTCCTCCAACTAAAGCAAATACAGTAATCAATACGTTTACGTTTTGCAAGTCATCAAATAACGGGAAAGCTGTGTTTGTATAGTAACGTCTTGGAAGACCTGCCATACCAATAAAGTGCATTGGGAAGAATACTCCGTAAGCACAGATAGCAGTTACCCAGAAGTGAATATAACCTAAGTTTTTGTTTAGCATTCTACCGAACATTCTTGGGAACCAGTGGTAGATTCCGGCAAACATTCCGTAAAGTGCAGAGATACCCATTACCAAGTGGAAGTGCGCTACCACGAAATACGTATCGTGAACGTTGATATCCAAAGTACTATCTCCAAGGATGATACCTGTCAAACCACCAGTAATGAACGTAGAAACCAATCCGATTGAGAAAAGCATCGCAGGGTTCATCTGCAGATTCCCTTTCCACAAGGTCGTGATGTAGTTAAATGCTTTTACAGCAGAAGGAATTGCAATCAACAATGTTGTGAAGGTAAACACCGATCCAAGGAACGGGTTCATACCCGAGATGAACATGTGGTGACCCCAAACGATAGTTGAAAGGAATGCAATCGCTAATATAGAAGCAATCATCGCTCTGTAACCAAAGATTGGCTTACGAGAGTTTGTTGCAATAATTTCAGATGTAATACCAAGAGCCGGTAATAATACGATATATACTTCAGGGTGTCCTAAGAACCAGAATAAGTGCTCGAACAATACCGGAGAACCTCCCTGGTAGTGTAATACTTCTCCAGCGATATAGATATCAGAAAGGAAGAATGAAGTACCAAAGCTTCTATCGAAAATCAATAATAATGCAGCTGATAAAAGAACCGGGAAAGATACGATACCAATGATAGCAGTAATAAAGAAAGCCCAGATTGTAAGTGGCAATCTTGTCATTGACATCCCTTTAGTTCTTAAGTTGATAACAGTTACTACGTAGTTCAACGACCCCATCAAAGAAGAAGCGATGAAAATAGCCATAGATACTAACCATAATGTCATACCTGTACCTGAACCTGGAATTGCCTGAGGCAAAGCCGAAAGAGGAGGATAAATTGTCCAACCTGCAGATGCTGGTCCCGACTCTACGAAAAGAGAAATCACCATAATCAAACTTGAAAGGAAGAACAACCAGTATGAAATCATGTTCATAAATCCGGAAGCCATATCACGCGCACCAATCTGCAATGGAATCAAGAGGTTACTAAACGTACCGCTCAATCCGGCAGTCAAAACGAAGAATACCATGATTGTTCCGTGAATTGTAACCAAAGCAAGGTAAGCATCGTTTCGCATTACTCCTCCCGGAGCGAATTTCTCTCCAAGGAAAAATTTGAACACGCCAAAAGATTCTTCTGGCCAGGCCAATTGCATTCTGAAAAGCATTGACATTCCCACACCAATAATACCCATGATGATACCAGTAATCAAATACTGCTTGGCAATCATCTTGTGATCGATACTAAAGATATACTTCGTGATGAAGGTATCTTTATGGTGGTGTTCGTGTTCGTGATCGTGTCCGTGATCGATATCGTGACCTACTGCTGACATATATTATAATTTAAATTTTATTTAAAAGATATACTAATTATTAATTGGCTGCTACAACTTTAGTTGTATCTGCTACTGGAGCTTTTGTCGTATCTGCCGGTGCTGCTGCACCTTCTTCTGCTTTAGGCTCTTTTTCAGCTTTAACTGCAGAAACCAATGTTGGCTTGTCGCTTAACCATTTTTTGAAATCAGCTTCACTTTCTACAACAATCTTCATTTGCATGTTGTAGTGAGAAGGTCCGCAAATTTTGTTACATAGCAATAGGAAATCAAAATTGTAAGGATCTAATCCCTGCTCCCCTTTTTTCACTAATTCAACACTTTTCTTAGCTCTTAGCTCGTTGATGTGTGCTACTTTTTCAACAATATCCGGATGCTGACGCATTTCAGCCGTAGTCTTAGTAGGAACAAATGCAAACTGAGTAACCATACCAGGAACACAGTTCATCTGAGCTCTAAAGTGTGGCATGTAAGCAGAGTGCAATACGTCCTGAGAACGCATCTTGAACAATACTTTTTTACCTTTTGGCAAGTGTAACTCTGTTACTACTTTGTCATCCTGAGCATTAGGGTCAGACACATCAACACCTAGAGTGTTAACTCCTTCAATATATCTTACGTTTGCTTTTCCAAGCACGTTATCTTCACCTGCATATCTGGCTTCCCATGAGAATTGTTTTGCATATAGTTCAACTACGATAACATCTTCATCTTCGTCAACAAACATAATGTTTGTCCATGCATACAATCCGTATAAGATTAAACCAGCCAATACGATTACCGGAATAATAGTCCAGATGAACTCTAATTTATCATTATCTGCAAAGTATAATGCTTTCTTTCCCTGCTTACCTCTGTATTTGAATGCGAAGTAGTGCAAAAGAGCCTGAGTAATGAATTGAACAGTGAAGATCAAAATCATCGAAATCCACATCAGGTTATCTACATCCTGCCCGTGTTCAGAAGCAGAGTTGCTCATTAATGGGAAGTGACCAAATTTAATTATGCAATAAATTGTCGTAACATATATGAAACCCAGAAAGGCAAACATCATATATCCATTAATATTATTGTCTCTGTCATTGGCAACTTGTGAGTTATCACTTAGACCGCCAATTTGAGTCAAATCGAAAATTTTAGTTAATTGCCAAATCGCAACAGCTAATAAAACTAAAACTATAATTACCAACAAACTTGTCATCTGTTTTTTTCTTTAAATATTAATAATGAAAATGTTTACTTTCCTCAATAAATGGATTTCTCTTAGCCAATAGAGGAGATTTAGATAGCGCTGTAAAGACTACGAAGATAAATAACCCAAGGAAGAAGAATATCGCTCCAATTTCACCTGCACCAATGAACCAACGGTCACCTACAGTAGCCGGCATAATCATATTATAAAAATCAATGTAGTGACCTGCCAGGATAACAACACCAGCCATAACAACAATCCAGGTCAAACGTTTGAAGTCTGTATTAATCAAAATCAATACCGGGAAAAGGAAGTTCATGGCAACCATTCCAAAGAAAGGCAGGTTGTATTGCTCGATTCTTGTAATGAAGTAAGTTACTTCTTCAGGAATATTCGCATACCAGATCAACATGAATTGTGAGAACCATAAGTAAGTCCAGAATACACTGATACCAAACATGAATTTAGCTAAATCGTGGATATGGCTTGTGTTTACATATTCCAAGTATCCTCTTGATTTCAGGTACAATGTAACCATAGCGATTACTGTAATACCGCTTACGAAGAAACTTGCGAAAACGTACCATCCAAACAATGTACTGAACCAGTGAGGGTCAACAGACATAATCCAGTCCCAGGACATGATAGATTCTGTTACGATAAAGAATACGAGGAATCCTGCTGATATTTTGAAGTTCTTTTTGTAGAAAGCGTTGTCGCTTGCCTGATCCTGAGCCAAACAGTTCTTTCTTGAGAAATATCTGTAAAGGTTCCATCCGATGATGAAAACTGCCGCTCTGATTAACCAGAAATATTCGTTCAGGTAGCCTGATTTGTTTGCAATCAGTTTGTCATATTTAGGATTTGCAGGGTCTAATAAATCTGCGTCCATCCATACAAACAAATGGTGTACGTGGAAAGCTCCAAGTGCCAAAAGAACAAATACAATAATAGAACCCCAAGGCAAATAAGCCGTGATTCCCTGCATTACTCTAAATAAAACCGGAGACCATCCTGCCTGAGCAACCTGTTGGATTGCGTAGAATGCTAATGCACCTAATGAAATCAACATGAAAAACAATGCTGCTACATAAACGGCTGCCCAAGGCTTGTTTTTTAATTGGTGGAAAACGTGCTCTACGTGTTTTGCGTGTTCTGCTGCATGAGCATCATCATGACCGCCTTCTGCTTTGTCATGACCGTGAGCCACAACAGCAGCATGATCATCATGGTGTTCTTCTGTTGCTGCAACTGCGTGAGCTGTATCTTTAGTAACTGAAATTGTATCTACATGAACTGAATCTGCCATTGAAGCTTCAGGTTTAGCTTCTGCGGCTGCTACTGTCTCATGAGCTTCTGTAGCAGTTCCATGAGCTTCATGCTTGTCATGGCCAGCCACTGCTTCATGATGTCCGCCATGTCCGCCGTGCTCTTCTGCTTCTTTCTTAAGGATTTCCTCTACTTCAGCTGTATTTTTTGGTGCAGTTAAAAAACTATATCCTACCCCAAGGATACCTACAACCATAAGGATAATAGAAAAGGTTTTTAATTTGCTTGAAAATGTGTACATATCTATTAAGATCAGTTTGTTCTACAATTATAATTCACTTTTTAGTTTCATCACATAAGCTGCAACCATCCAACGCTCTTCAACAGATAATTGATTCGCATGAGAACCCATTGCATTCAATCCGTAAGTCTCTACGTGAAAAACACTTCCTTCAGTGATAACTCTATCAGCATAGCTAGGAACACCTAAGAATTTCTCTCTTTTAACCAGGTTACCTTTTCCGTCTCCTTTTTCTCCGTGGCAGATTGCACAATAGATACCGAATAGCTTCGCTCCCTTGTCAGAATTTCTTGCAATTGAATCTAATGGAGATTTCAAATTAGCTTTTGCCAATTCATAACCGGCTGTTGAATTTTCATATTCATAAGGCTGGAAACCTCTTGGAATTGAACCTTTTGCAGGCAATTGCCCTTCTTTTCCATCTTTAAAAGCACCAGACTCAGAATAGGTTTCATAACCTACTGATTCATACATATTAGGAAAGTATTGATAATTTGGCTTTCTCTTGTTGTGACAAGAAACTGCTGTTATCGCGATTCCTACTAAAAGTGTTATTTTATATAAACTTTTCATATCTACTCTTAATGCTTTTCTATTACTTTAACTTCTACTGCTCCAGTATTTTGAAAGAATGCAACTAATTCATTCTCGTCTCCATGAACTGCAACTTCCATCAAAAAGTGATCGTCTGTAGTTCTTACATCCGGGTTTTCTGCTTTTTTGAATGGCCACAATCTACTTCTCATGTAGAATGTGATTACCATTAAGTGGGCAGCAAAGAAAACAGTCATCTCGAACATAACCGGAACGAAAGCCGGCATGTTTTCGATATAGCTGAAACTTGGCTTTCCACCGATATCCTGAGGCCAGTCAGAAATCATGATGTAGTTCATCATTGTTGTTGCCACAGAAAGACCTACTAATCCGTATAAGAAAGCACAGATTGCTAATCGGGTTGGAGATATTCCCATTGCTTTGTCCAATCCGTGAACTGGAAAAGGCGTGAAAACTTCTTCAATATGGTGATGAGCTGCACGTGTTTTCTTAACGGCATCCATAAGCACGTCATCATCATTATAAATAGCGTATATAACTTTATTACTCATGGTGTGAATGTTTATTTTCTTCTCTTTGTTTTTTATAGTTTTCTCCAGAAGATTTCAAGATTGTCTTAACCTCTGCTTGAGCAATCACAGGGAAAGATCTAGCATATAACAAGAATAATACAAAGAAGAAACCGATTGTTCCGACAAATATTCCAATATCAACGAATGTTGGTGAGAACATTGTCCAGGAAGATGGAAGGTAATCTCTGTGCAATGAAGTTACGATAATTACGAAACGCTCAAACCACATACCGATGTTTACCACAATCGAGATAACGAAAGAGAACATGATACTTGTTCTTAATTTTTTGAACCACATGAACTGAGGAGAGAATACGTTACATGTCATCATCGCCCAGTAAGCCCAAGCGTAAGGACCTGTAGCTCTGTTCAGGAATGCATATTGTTCGTATTCAACACCTGAATACCATGCAACGAACAACTCAGTGATATAAGCCACACCTACGATAGAACCTGTAATCATGATTACAATGTTCATCAATTCGATATGTTGTAGTGTGATATAAGCTTCAAGGTTAGAAACTTTTCTCATGATGATAAGCAGGGTGTTTACCATTGCGAATCCTGAGAATACCGCTCCCGCAACGAAGTACGGAGGGAAGATTGTAGTATGCCATCCTGGAATTACGGATGTTGCGAAGTCAAAAGATACGATTGTGTGTACAGAAAGTACAAGTGGCGTTGCCAAACCTGCAAGAACCAAAGAAACTTCTTCGAAACGTTGCCAGTCTTTTGCTCTACCGCTCCAACCGAAGCTTAAGATTGAATAAATTCTTTTTGTGAAAGGAGTGATTGCTCTGTCTCTAAGCATTGCGAAATCCGGAAGTAAACCTGTCCACCAGAAAACCAATGATACAGAAAGATACGTAGAAATCGCGAATACGTCCCAAAGCAACGGTGAGTTAAAGTTAACCCAAAGTGACCCGAACTGGTTTGGAATTGGCAATACCCAGTATCCTAACCATGGACGACCCATGTGAATGATTGGGAAAAGACCCGCCTGAACAACCGAGAAGATGGTCATTGCTTCTGCAGAACGGTTAATCGCCATTCTCCATTTTTGACGGAATAATAAAAGTACTGCGGAAATCAGCGTTCCAGCGTGACCGATACCAACCCACCAAACGAAGTTAGTGATATCCCAAGCCCATCCAATTGTTTTATTTAATCCCCATGAACCGATACCAGTAGAGATAGTATATATGATACAGCCTAATCCCCAAAGGAATGCGACTAGGGAGATTGAAAATACAATCCACCATTGTTTGTTGGCTTTCCCTTCAACAGGTGCAGCTACATCTACTGTTACATCGTGATAAGATTTATCACCTATAACTAAAGGTTTTCTAATGGGTGCTTCGTAATGAGACGACATAATCCTTTATCTTGTTTCTTAATTAATTATTTATGACTAGGTATTTCTAACTTTTACGTGATAGAATACATTAGGTTTTGTTCCAACATGTTCTAGCAAATGATACATTCTTGGGTCTTGCTCTAATTTAGCTACAGGACTTTCTTTCTCATTTACATCTCCAAACACCATCGAACCTGAAGTACATGCTGCAGAACAAGCACAAGCATCATTGAATTCACCTTCTTTAACCGGTCTTCCTTCTCTCTTCGCTTTCAAGATGACAGCTTGAGTTGACTGGATACAGAATGAACATTTTTCCATAACCCCTCTTGAACGAACAACTACATCCGGGTTCAACACCATACGACCTAAATCATCATTCATGTGGAAATCGAATTCAGAGTTTTTGTTGTACAGGAACCAGTTGAAACGACGTACTTTGTACGGACAGTTGTTAGCACAGTAACGGGTTCCAACACATCTGTTGTAAGCCATGTGGTTTTGTCCCTGACGACCGTGTGATGTTGCAGCAACCGGACAAACAGTCTCACAAGGAGCGTGGTTACAGTGCTGACACATTACCGGCTGGAATGCTACCTGAGGGTTATCTGAAGGGTGTTCCATTTCTCCAAATCCTCCAAGAGAACCTTTATCTCCGAATAATCCTTCGAATCCTTCTTTTTTCTCGTTGTCTTTTGCGAAAGTCTCTTCAGAAGAATAGTATCTGTCAATACGCAACCAGTGCATATCACGGCTTCTTCTAACTTCTGCTTTTCCTACAACAGGAACGTTATTTTCAGCATGACAAGCAATGACGCAAGCACCACAACCTGTACATGAATTTAAGTCAATAGACAATTTAAAGTGGTGTCCGATTGTTCTGTCAAACGAATCCCATAAGTCAACTGTATTTGCCTTAACAGGATTGTGGTCTAACGAAACCATTGGAGCCGGGTTCCATACGCTGGCATCCACTTTAGGGTCATTGAATACGCTAAGAGTCGTTTCCTTAAGAATATCTCCTCTTCCCATCAATGTTCTTTGCAACTGAACGCAGGCAAATTCGTGATCACCGCTAACTTTAGCAACTTTCGCGCCTTGATTTGCATTTGAACCTGCATATAATGCGTAGGCATTAACACCTACCTGCATTTCTTCTTTTAATGATTCTTTACGGCCATAACCTAAAGCAACACCAATTGTTCCTACTGCCTGACCTGGCTGGATGATAACAGGAACTTTTTCCAGTTTCGCTCCACCAACTTCGATAGAAACATAACTTCCGTTCAAACCTCCGTTTGCCACGTTGTAGTTTTCTACTCCTAATTTTTCAGCATCAGCTCTTGAAACTGTTACATAGTTATCCCATGAAACACGCGTAATCGGATCCGGGAATTCCTGCAACCATGGGTTGTTAGCCTGCTGGCCGTCTCCCATTCCTGTTTTAGTATAAAGAACCAATTCAAATTCACCTAATTTTTTAGCCTGAGCCAAATCAGAAGCTGCTTTAGCATAATCTGCATTACCACCAGAAACGGCAGTTACAGGCGTAGCATAAACACCATCGTGAACCAATTTGTTCCAGGTTGTTCCTGAAGCAATTGAAGAACCGACAGCTTTTAGGTAATCGTAATAAGAAGTTGAATTATCAGACCAAAGCAAAATAGCTTCCTGGAATTGTCTTGAATCGAATAATGGACGAATCGTTGGCTGCATGATGCTGTAATTTCCTTTAGAAATTGTAACATCTCCCCAAGATTCCAGGTAGTGAGGAGCCGGAGCGGCAATTGTAGAAAGAACAGCAGTTTCGTCTTCTTTCAAAGAGAAGGCTACTGATAATTTTACTTTCTTCAAGCCTTCAGCAAAATCTTTTGAAGCTGCAAGTGTGTAAACCGGGTTTACACCATTCATAATCAATGTATGAACGTTACCTGCTTTCATATCAGCTACTAATTGAGCAACTGCTTTAGCATCACCTTTTCTGGTCAATCTTGCACCGGAAGGATTGAATGCCTCGGATTTTAATGCATTGTTGATAGCAAACACAAGCAATTGTGCATTTAAATCATCCAAACCAGAAACCAAAACCCCTTTTGATCCTGCCGATTTAAGCTGCTGCGCCGCTTTTACCACTTCCTCTTCTCTTGCAATTTTTTGAGTTCCAACAGAAGCACCTGTGATGATATTATAAATTTTAACCAAAGCATGTTTTTGGTCCGTAATTGTCAATGGTATACGCTTATCAGCATTTGCTCCTGATAAAGACATATTTGACTCCAACTGGATGTGCTTAGACATTTTTCCGTTTTTCGGAACACGTCCTTTTGCATATCCTGAGTCAAATCCTCCACCTTGCCAGTCTCCTAAGAAATCAGCACCAACAGAAACGATTACTTCTGATTTAGAGAAATCGTAATCTGCCAAAGCTCTTTCTCCATATGCCATTTGGAAAGCATCCAAAGCATTGGATTCAGAAACCGCATCATAAACTACATGTTTTGCAGAAGGATTCTTTGCAATGAATTCAGCAATCAGCTTATCAGTAGATGGACTCGCCATTGTTCCTGTAAGTAATACTACCTGACCTCCATTTGCTTTTGCATCGTTTAAGCTAGCTTTAACTTTTGCATCAACATCAGACCATGAAGCGGCCTTTTTTGCAATTTTAGGCTGTTTTAGACGAGTACTGTCGTATAAAGAAAGAACGGAAGCATGAACTCTTGCATTAGCACTAAGTTTTACTCCGTCAACAATATTGTTTTCAACTTTAATTGGACGACCTTCACGGGTTTTGATCAAGATGTTAGCAAAATCAAATCCGTCAGCCATCGTTGTTGCATAATAATCTGCAACACCAGGAATAATTTCTTCCGGCTGTACTACGTAAGGAATCGACTTAATTACCGGACCTTCACAAGCCGCCAAAGATGCTGCTGCTGTACTAAATCCTACATATTTTAAGAAATCACGACGTGATGTTGATGTTGCTGATAATGATTCTTTGTCTCCTAAAAACTCTTCCACAGGAATTGGTTCTGCGAATTCGTTATTTCTGAGCGTCTCAACAATAGAACTATTATCGTTTAGTTCTTCAACACTTTTCCAGTATTTTTTGTTTGATGACATCGTATATATATATTAGCTTCTTAATAATTGATTAATAGTGACACTTACCGCATTCCAATCCGCCCATTTCAGCGGCAGTAAGTTTGTCTTTACCATACTTCTTAGCAAGTTCAGCATGGATTTTTTCGTAGTATGCATTACCTTCCATCTTAACATCTGTCTTGCGGTGGCAATCTACACACCATCCCATTGTAAGTGGTGAGTGTTGTTCCATAAGCTCAAATGTTTCAACCGGACCGTGGCAAGTCTGACATTCAACACCAGCAACAGAAACGTGCTGAGAGTGGTTGAAGTAAACAAAGTCAGGAAGATTATGAATTCTAACCCATTTTACAGGCTGTGTTTTTCCGGTATATTTTTGAGCTGCCTTATCCCAACCCACTGCATCGTATAGCTTTTGGATTTCTCCATCATAGAAAGCTTTACTGTGCTCCGGAGTTGCAGTAGTTTCGGCAACTTCAGAGATATTCTTGTGACAGTTCATACAAACATTCAAAGAAGGAATACCTGCCGTTTTACTAACTCTTGCAGAAGAGTGGCAATATTTACAGTCGATACCGTTATCACCAGCGTGGATTTTGTGAGAATAGTGGATTGGCTGGATTGGCTGATAACCCTGATCAACACCAACCTGCATCAAATAACCATATACGAAGTATCCGCTGGCTAGCATCAGGAAGATTACAGTAACCAAAACCAGGAATTGGTTTCTGGCAAAAGCAATCCAGATTGGAATAGTAGGCTCTTTCTTAATTGGCTCAACACCGTTTGCTTTAGCAATCTTGCCAAGAACATTGTTCACTAAGAACAACATCACAACCAACATTGCCATAACAAGAGCTAACGCACCAAGGATTACATTGTTGGAAACACCAACACCGCCTTGCTCCATTCCACCATCAGTAGAAAGACCACCAGCAGCAGCTTTAGGCTCAGCTTTTGGCTCAGATGTATACGCCAGGATATTATCAATATCAGCATCAGACAACTGAGGGAATGCAGTCATTACCGACTTGTTGTTTTCGTTAAAAACTTTTACCGCAGCAGCATCACCAGCCTTAATCATCGCCTGGCTATCTTTAATCCAGGCATGAAGCCATTTTTTATCATGTCTTTCAGTCACGCCTCTCAAAGCCGGACCTGTCATCTTCGCGTCTAATTTGTGACACGCAGCACAGTTGGCATTAAAAAGCGCTTTACCGGCAGCAACATCGCCAGCACCTGCAGCAGGAGCCGCGGCTTCGGCAGCTGGAGCAGCTGGATCTTGAGCAAAAGATGAAACGGAAAATGTTAGCATTAGCGCTAAACTGAACAGTAATATTCTTGAAATCGAATTATGGTTACCCACCTTTTTCATATTTAAAAATGATTATCGACTAATTTTGGTATGATTTTTTCTCATAAGAAAATAACGAGAAAATTCAATACGTTCTTTAAAACTTGCACAAAAATACGACTTATGAACTATTCTCAAAACCTTAAATAAGTCTTAAATACCAATTTATATTAATTCTAAATAATTTTTTTAGATTTGGTTAAAAACAGAAATATTACATTTGTACAAAATTAACTTCATTATGAGAATTTTAAGTCCGAAATCCCTATTCTTAAACGCTTCTTTCATAGCATTTTTAACAGTTTCAGCCCATTCACAAGAAAAAAACATTAAGGTCACACAAGACCCAAAATTTGAACAATTGCTAAACGAAAAACGTAAAATCAACTCTTCTTTAACCGTAAATGAAAGGTATAAAATTCAGATTTTTAATGGCGATAGTGAGAACGCCAAGAAAATGCTGCAGGATTTCAAGAAAGAGTTCAAAACCCTGGATGGCACCATTGTTTTCAATACGCCAACCTACAAGGTATGGATTGGAAATTTTAAGACTAAAATTGAAGCTGAACGCAATCTGGCCGATTTAAAGAAAAAGTATCCGAACGCACTGCTTATAAAGCCCGGCAAATAGATTAAACGATAAAAACAAAAAACCCGATGCTTTCGCATCGGGGTTTTTTATCTAATTATTTCAGTTTCTTCTTAACTGCAACTTCCTGGAAGGCTTCGATAATATCCATCTGTTCGATGTCATTATAACCTTTAATCTGGATACCGCAATCATAACCTTTCGACACTTCTTTAACATCGTCTTTGAAGCGTTTCAAGGTTGCCAGTTCGCCGGTGTAAATAACTACTCCGTCACGGATTAAGCGGATTTTAGAACTCCTGAAGATTTTACCGTCTGTAACCATACATCCGGCAATTGTACCCACTTTAGAAATCTTGAACGTTTCACGAATTTCTGCAGTCCCGGTAATTTCTTCCTTCATTTCAGGAGAAAGCATTCCTTCCATCGCATCTTTCAGGTCATCAATTGCATCATAGATAATAGAGTAGTTACGGATATCGATTTCTTCTTTCTCTGCCAATTGTTTTGCATTTCCGGAAGGTCTGACGTTAAATCCGATAATAATCGCATCAGACGCAGAAGCCAGGTTGACATCGGTCTCAGTAATCGCACCAACACCTTTATGAATGATCTTGATTTCGATTTCTTCTGTAGACAGTTTAGAGAACGAATCTGCCAATGCTTCAACAGAACCGTCAACGTCTCCTTTAATAATAATATTCAATTCTTTAAACTGACCTAAAGCAATTCTTCTTCCAAGTTCTGCCAGGGTAGTATGTTTCTTGGTTCTTGCAGACTGCTCACGGATTAACTGTGTTCTCTTAGCCGCGATTTGCTTCGCTTCTCTTTCGTCTTCAAAAACATTGAACTTGTCACCCGCTGTTGGCGCTCCGTCCAAACCAAGAATAGAGATTGGTGTTGAAGGTCCTGCTTCTTTAACGGCATTTCCTCTTTCATCATACATAGCCTTAACCTTACCGTGGTTTTTACCGGCCAATACATAATCACCTACTCTTAATGTTCCGGCCTGAACCAGAATTGTAGTCACATAACCTCTACCTTTATCCAACTGTGCTTCAACAACAGTTCCGACTGCGGCTTTAGAAGGATTGGCTTTCAAGTCAAGAATTTCTGCTTCAAGCAATACTTTTTCCAAAAGCTCCTTAACTCCGGTACCTATTTTAGCAGAAATATCATGAGATTGGTATTTTCCACCCCAATCTTCCACCAATAAGTTCATTCCTGCCAATTGTTCCTTAATTTTTTCAGGGTTAGCGGCCGGCTTATCAATCTTGTTAATCGCAAAAATCATTGGAACACCAGCTGCCTGAGCATGGCTGATTGCTTCTTTGGTTTGCGGCATAATATCGTCATCGGCAGCAGCCACAATAATGGCGATATCGGTTACCTGAGCTCCTCTGGCACGCATCGCCGTAAACGCCTCGTGACCCGGAGTATCAAGGAATGTAATTTTTTGTCCGTTATCCAGAGTTACCGCATAGGCTCCAATGTGCTGTGTAATTCCACCCGATTCACCCGCAATTACGTTTTCTTTACGGATATAATCCAAAAGGGAAGTTTTACCGTGGTCAACGTGACCCATCACCGTTACTATCGGAGCTCTTGTTACCAAGTCCTCTTCTTTATCTTCGATAATTTCCTGAGCTTCTTCGATGTCAGTTGTAATAAATTCAACATCATAGCCAAATTCATCAGCCACGATTGACAATGTTTCTGCATCCAGACGCTGGTTCATGGTCACCATGATACCCAAAGCCATACAAGTACCGATAACTTTAGTAATTGGCACATCCATCATGGTAGCAACTTCACCAACAGTAACGAATTCTGTCACCTTGATTGTTTTACTTCCTTCTTCTAATGCTCTTTGCTCATCATCAGATTTCTGACGGTGCGTATCTCTTTTATCTCTTCTGTATTTGGCAGCCTTAGATTTATTTCCTTTACCCTGAAGTTTTTCCAGGGTTTCTCTGATTTGGTTTTTAACCTCTTCTTCTGTAGGCTCAACTTTTGCCACAACTGCAGGTCTGTTACCTTTATTGAAACCAGGTCTGGCATTTCTATTGGCGTTGTTACCGCCTGCATTATTGCCCCCCGGACGCGGACCATTTCCGGGCTGCTGACCTTGTTGGCCACCTCCTTGCGGAGTTCCAGGCTTACCAGGGATTCTCTTCCTTTTATTCTTGTTATTGTTGTTGGCATTAGCACCCGCAGCACCAGGAGTACCCGGCTTATTTGGAGCCGCCTTCGGATCTTCCTTCTTCTTTTTAGGCTTGTTAAATTGAGACAAGTCAATTGTCTGGCCCGTGAAAGTAGTTCCTGATAATTTTTGATATTGTGTTGCTATCGCTTCTTCAGCAACAGGCTGGTCATTTTCAGCCTTTGGCGCAACTGTTTCTTTTTTAACTTCCTTCACAACCTCAGGCTTCACCTTTTCTTTTGAAACTTCAACAGGCTTTGGCGTTTCAACCGGAGCCGCTTGTTTTTCAACAACTTCCTGTACAGGCTCAGCAGGTTTTTCTGGAGCAAGAGTTGGCTCAGTGGCTTTTGGAGCTGGTTCTGTCGCCGGAGCTTTTTGCTCCAAATCGATTTTCCCCACTTGCTTAGGACCGCTCAATACAGCCTTAGCTTTGATGACTTCCTGACGTTGGCGTTCTTCTTCCTGTTTGCGTTTTTCCTCTATCTCACGCTCTCTTTCAATACGCAATGCCTCTTTCTCTTTTCTTTTTTCTTCCCCAACTTCTTTAGAAGCCTCTTTTCTCCCCTTATCGCCAGCAAATTGACTTTGCAGAATGTCATACTCCTTATCAGATATTTTTGCGTTTGGGTTAGCATCAATAGCAATACCCCTATCCTTAAGATAGTCAACGGCTCTATCTAACGAAATATTCAATTCCCTTAAAACCTTGTTTATTCTTATTACTCTTTCTTCAGACATAAAATCTTTTTATTATTACCTTTTTTGTTGTGTTGTTGCTGAGTTTAGTCTTCGAACTCTTCTTTTAGAATCCTTATTACATCAAGAATTGTTTCTTCTTCCAAATCTGTTCTTCTAACTAAATCATTAACATCTTGTTTCAAGATACTTCTTGCAGTATCAAGGCCAATTTTTGCAAATTCCTCGATTACCCAAGCATCGATTTCATCAGAGAATTCTGTTAATTCAACATCATCTTCTTCTTCTGCGATATTACCCTCACGGATAACATCCAATTCATATCCGGTCAAAAGACCAGCCAGCTTGATATTGTGTCCGCCTCTACCAATTGCTTTTGATACTTCTTCCAATTTCAGGAACACATCAGCTCTTTTAGTTTCTTCGTTTATTTTAATTGAAGAAACTTTTGCCGGGCTTAATGCTCTTGTAATAAACAATTGCGTATTGGTCGTATAATTAATAACATCAATATTCTCATTTCCTAATTCACGAACAATACCGTGAATTCTTGAACCTTTCATACCAACGCAAGCTCCAACAGGGTCAATTCTATCATCATAAGAATCTACAGCTACTTTTGCTTTTTCGCCCGGAATCCTAACCACTCCTTTAATAGTAATTAGTCCGTCAAATACTTCCGGGATTTCCTGCTCAAACAATTTTTCCAGGAACTTTTCAGATGTTCTGGACATAACAATCTGCGGCTTATTTCCTTTTAGCTCCACATTCTCGATTATACCTCGAACGTTATCTCCTTTTCTGAAAAAGTCTGACGGAATCTGTTTTTCTTTAGGAAGCACAATTTCATTTCCTTCATCATCCACCAAAATTACGGCTCTTGGACGAACATGGTGCACTTCTGCAGTATAAATATCGCCAATTAAATCTTTAAATTGCTTATACAGGTTCGTATTATCGTGTTCGTGTATTTTTGAAATCAGATTTTGGCGCAAAGCAAGAATAGCTCTTCTTCCCAGGTCAATTAACTTTACTTCTTCAGAAACTTCTTCGCCAATTTCGAAATCCGGCTCGATCTTTCTTGCTTCCGTCAATGTAATTTCTTCATTTTCAAAATCCAGATCTTCATCGGCAACAATAACTCTTCTTCTCCAAATTTCCATATCGCCTTTATCAGGATTGATAATGATATCGAAATTATCGTCAGAACCATACTTCTTCTTCAATGCATTTCTAAACACATCTTCCAAAATCGCCATAAGCGTTACACGATCAATCAGCTTGTCGTCTTTAAACTCTGAAAATGACTCGATTAATGCAATATTCTCCATGCCTATTCTTTAAATTAAAATGTTATTGTAACAATTGCTTCTTTTATGTCAGTATACGGAATCTCCTGTCTTTTCTCAACAGTTTCTTTTCCTTTACCTATTTTTTTAGGTTCTCTTGCAGTCCATACCAATGTGATGAATTCCTCATTTGCATCAGCAAGTTCTGCAGTTATAATATCGGTCGCAGTCTTTACCTGTAGTGTCCTACCTATGTTTTTCTTATACTGCCTTACCAGTTTCAGCGGAGCCGAAACACCTCCCGATGCCACTTCCAAAGAAAAATCCTGTTCTTCGCGGTCGAGATTATGCTCTATAGCACGACTGATGTCGATACAGTCCTGCAAAGTTACACCATTATCACCATCTAAAGTAACAATAATTTTGAAAGCATCGGTTATCGTAAGATCGATAAGAAAAATGGATGGTTTTTCTTCCAGGCCCGCTTTTAATAACTCACTAACTTTTTCCTTAAATGTCATATTTTTATAAAAAGAGGGGACTATTTGTCCCCTCATTATTTAAGTTTTAATAAATAACGCTGCAAATATAGTGTTTTTTTTCTATATTGAAAATCATTGTAGTATATTGTGCCATATTAAATTAAATTCTTACCTTTATGTAAGAAAAAACAAACTGTATAATCACATACTTATACTTAAAATTATGAAAAAAATTTTAGTTCCAACCGATTTTTCTGACCACGCAGAATATGCCCTGAAAGTTGCCGCCCAGATTGCTAAAAAAAATAACGGAGAAATCGTGCTTCTCCATATGCTGGAACTTCCGGGACAAGGAAGCGATGCGATAGGCTCCGGAAGCGACATTCCTGAAATCATGTTTTTCAAAAACAAGGCCATCGAAAAACTGGAAAGCCTGATGGACATCAGCTATCTTGAAGGAATTCCGGTATCAGAAATTATACAGTTCGAAAAAACATTCGAAGGAATCATCAACATCAGCAAAAAAAACAATGTAGACCTTATTGTTATGGGTTCTCATGGAGCCAGCGGTTTCCAGGAAATGTTTATCGGGTCTAACACAGAAAAAGTGGTTCGCTCTTCAGACATTCCCGTATTGGTCATCAAAAAAGAAGAAGGAGAATTTAGCGTAGAAAAATTTGTTTTTGCCTCTGATTTTACAGACGAAATAAAAGGTTCTTTTGCCAAAGTCGTAGAATTTGCAAAAAAATTCAACGCACATCTCAACCTGGTAATGATAAACACTCCGAACAGCTTCAAGTCTACTGAAGTTTCCAATAAAATCATGCAGGATTTCGTTTCCAATTTTGACATTAGCGACTATACTTTTCACATCTACAACGATACGAATGTGGAAAAAGGCGTTCTGAACTTTGCAAAAAGCATTAATGCCGATTTAATTGGAATGAGCACTCACGGAAGAAAAGGACTTTCCCACTTCTTCAACGGAAGCATCAGCGAAGACTTAGTCAACCATGCACAAAGACCGGTCGTTACTTTCAAAATTTAATAAAAACCGATTATAAACAAAAAAACCTCTCAAAATTTGAGAGGTTTTTTGTTGGCCTACTAGGACTCGAACCTAGAACGACTGAACCAAAATCAGCTGTGTTACCATTACACCATAGGCCAGCAGTGCTTGATTGCGGGTGCAAATTTAGCACAAAAAACATATTGCGCAAATTTTTATTCAATTTTTATTGAATATTTTTTTTTTAGCTTTTCGTTACATAAAAAAGCATTTTCTTTGCAAGTATAAATTTTATTAGTTCTGTATGGTATCTTTCAACTTTAAAAAATGGAATACAATTTTGGGATGGACAGCCTTTGCTATTGCATTGGTGACTTACTCCCTGACTGTTGAACCCACATTAAGTTTCTGGGATTGCGGCGAATACATCTCTACTGCCGCCAAGCTCGAAGTAGGCCACCCACCGGGAGCCCCTCTTTATCAGATGATGGGCGCATTCTTCGCCATGTTTGCGACAGATGCCTCAAAAGTGGCTTTAATGGTTAACATGATGTCTGTTTTTTCAAGTGCATTTACCATTCTTTTTATGTTTTGGTCGCTGACCTTATTATTAAAAAAGCTGGTTTCAAGATTCTCCGAAATTGACAAAAATACCTCAATCGCAATTTTAGGCAGTGCATTTGTAGGTTCACTGGCTTATACTTTCTCAGACAGTTTCTGGTTTAATGCTGTAGAAGCAGAAGTTTACGCCATGGCCAGTTTGCTTATAGCCGTATTGTTCTGGTTGGGATTACGATGGGAACAGGATATGGACACGCCTCGCGGAAACAGATGGCTGCTGCTTATTTCATTGATTGTGGGACTTTCTTTCGGGGTTCACTTCATGGCATTGCTTACTATTCCTTCTATCGGATTCTTATACTATTTCAAGCATTACAAGACCGTTACCATCAAGAATTTCATTATTGCCAACATAGTAGTCGTTTCAATATTACTTTTCATCTTCAAACTGCTTTTGCCTTTAACAATGGGATTCTTTGGAAAAACCGAAGTTTTTATGGTCAACAGCTTAGGAATGCCTTTTGATTCAGGAACTATTTTTGTTGCGTTGCTGTTTGTAGTCTTATTCTACTTCGGATTAAAATACACCAAACAAAAAGGCTTTATACAGTACAACACTATGATTTTGTGCGTCCTTTTCATCCTGATTGGATTCTCTACCTGGATGATGCTTCCAATACGCGCCAATGCCAATACGGTTATCAACGAAAACAAGCCATCAGATGCGAGAGAAGTTCTTGCTTACTACAACAGGGAGCAGTATGGTGTAAACCCATTATTCTACGGTCCGCAATTTTCGGATACTTATGCCGGACTGGACAAGGACAACCCTTATCTTGACAAGGCTCCAAACTACGAAAGAGACTATAAAACCGGAAAATATGTAATCGTAAACAATTACAAAAACGCCGAACAAAATACAGACGACAATCACAAGGCTTTCCTGCCAAGAATGTGGAGCCCTGAACATGCTGAAAACTACATGACATTTACCCATGTATTGAATTTCAGAATGAATCCTAATTACGAATACGAAGAAGAACTTCCAAGATACGGCATTAATCCAAACGATTTGTCTGAAGAGGAATTGGCACACTACACCTCACAATTGCGTGCCGAAATGGAGAAAAATGTGGATGAGTTCCGCAAAGCCTATGCTTCGGGACAGATTGACACTGAAGGATACCATAAATTCCTTAAATCCTATGGTGATTACCTAATCATTGACAAACCTACAACAGCAGACAACTTTAAGTTCATGTTCGAATACCAGTTCGGATATATGTACTGGAGATATCTGATGTGGAATTTCACAGGAAGACAGAACGATAACCAGGGAAAATATGACAACCTGGACGGAAACTGGATGAGCGGAATCAATTTTATTGATGAAGCGCGTCTGGGCTCTCAGCAAAACCTTCCATCGGACGTTTTGAACAACAAAGGACGCAATCTGTATTATTTCCTTCCTTTCATTCTGGGAATCATAGGATTAATCTATCATGCAAATAAAGACCTGAAAAGTTTTTACGTATTGCTTGCCTTATTCTTATTTACCGGGCTGGCATTAAAAATCTACCTGAATGAAAGGCCGTTTGAGCCGCGCGAAAGAGATTATGCTTTGGTAGGTTCTTTCTATGTGTTTGCCATCTGGATTGGATTTGGTGTCTATGCGATATTTGATTTTATCAAAAAATGGCTCAACCCTAAAATTGCAGGGCCGGTTGTTATTGCAACTACCTTATTGGCTGCTCCGGTTTTAATGGCTTCTCAAAACTGGGACGACCATGACCGTTCCGGCAAATATACTGCAATTGCAATGGCAAAAGCGTATCTGAATTCCTGCGAACCAAACGCCATTCTGTTTACTATTGGAGACAATGACACCTTCCCGCTTTGGTATGCTCAGGAAATCGAAAACATCAGAACCGATGTTCGTATTGTAAACACCAGCTTATTTATGACGGATTGGTACATCGACCAGATGAAGGCAAAAGCCTACAGCTCTGAGCCATTACCAATAACCTTTAAGCACGAGCAATATGTGGGAGATAAACTGGATTACTCAATACACAGGCCACAAACAGACAAGAGATGGAATATTAACGATTTTATGAATTTCCTTTCTCTGAATGACCCAAGAGCGCTGTATGAGCTTCCAAACGGACAAAAAATCCACTATTTCCCGACTAACAAAATCAGGATTCCTATCAATAAGGAGGAAATTATTGCCAACAAGGTAGTTTCTCCTAAATATTATGACTCGATTGTTCCTTATATTGATATTGACATCAAGGACAGGGCTCTTTACAAAAACCGTTTGATGATGTTAAATGTCGTAGCCAACAATAACTGGAAACGTCCTATTTATTTCACCGGAGGAAGCTTTGGAGATGATGACTACTTATGGATGAAAGATTATTTACAGCTGGATGGAATGGTTTACAAACTGGTTCCTGTAAAAACAGCGCTTTCAAAAGCTCCTAGCCCAATGGATATGGGGCAGATTGATTCTGATAAGATGTATGATATTGTCATGAAATGGGATTGGGGTAATGGTGGAAGTACCAAGATTTACCATGACCCTGAAACGCGCAAAAACAGCATCAGCTACAGAACAAATCTTGCCCGACTGATGGAACAGCTAATCAATGAAGGCAAACCTAAAAAGGCAAAAGACATTATTGATTTGGCGATGAAGCAAATGCCAATAGACCAATACGGATACTATGCTTTCGTTGAGCCATTTGCCGGAGGTTATTATGAAGTGGGCGAAAAAGAAAAAGCAAGGGAAATTCTGAAGAAACTAATGAAAAAGTATCAGGAAAGCCTGACTTACTTCAAAACATTCTCCGCTACAGAACAGAACGATTATTATGTTGACATTGTTACCGACATTGAGCGTTACAGAGGACTACTTGAAGTCATGAAAGACCGCGGCGATAAGGAATTCTATGAAGCAAACAAAAAAGACTTCAATTCTTACAACGCAATGTTTAAACGTTTTGAACGAGATAACGAATAAATAAAATTCCCTGCATGGGATTCCCGATGTGCCAATTTGAAATTCAAATTGGCACATCTACTTTAAAAAGACTTGAGATGGGTTTATGGGTAAAAACAAATCGGTTAATTAAATGGGCTCTTCCAAAATACACCTGGGATATTCCTAATAATGCCAATACAATTTACCTTACGTTTGATGACGGCCCTATTCCCGAAATTACAGAATGGGTACTTGATGTATTAAAAGAACACGGCATAAAAGCCACTTTCTTTTGCATTGGCGACAATATTGAAAAGCATCCTGACATCTTCCATAGAGTAATCCGGGAAGACCATGCGATTGGCAACCATACCTTCAACCATCTGAAAGGCTGGGATACTCCTAAAAAAGACTACATTGAAAACAGCATGTCATGCGAAAAAGCCATCCAACAACACGTTAAAGGCGACGGACAGGGAACAAAACTTTTTCGTCCTCCATACGGAAAAATAAGCCCGTCCCAATCCAGATTATTGAGAAGGCTCGGCTATAAAATTATTATGTGGGATGTTATAAGTATGGATTTTGATAAAAACACCACGCCGGAAAAATGCCTTGAGAATGTAATAAAGAATACGGCAAGCGGAAGCGTAATTGTTTTCCATGACAGCATAAAGGCTTTCAGAAACCTTCAATTTGTATTGCCTGAAGCGATACGCCGTCTAAAAGAGAAAGGATTTGTTTTTGACAAGATTAGCTAAAGCTGCTCCTGCACCAAACCAATTATAGTATTAGCGTCCAGCTCTCCAGATTGTCTCCAAACCATCTGACCTTCCTTATATATCATAAGCGTCGGGAGCCCTTTAATACGCAAAGCATCAGCCAATTCCTGGTTTTTGTCTACATCAATCTTAATCACTTTTGCCTTGTCTCCCAAAGCTGCGGCCACATCTCTAATCACGGGATGCATTGATACAGACTGTTCATTCCAATCTGTATAAAAATCAATTAAGACTGGTACAGAGGCGTTGATAAGTTCTCCAAATTTTGACATAATTGAAAATTTACTTTGACTTTATTTCTAAATTACAACAATTTTTTATACAAATGTAGCATATTTGCTGAATTATGCTACATTTTCACCTTTTTTTAGTGTAATGACTGTAATTTCCGGCCAAATACCCACCCTGCCCGGATAGGCATGGAATCCAAAGCCCCTGTTTACGTAAATATAACGCCCCACATTTTCATATAATCCGGCCCATTGTTTGTAAATATATTGGACCGGGCTCCACTTGAAAAAACCGGGAATTTCAATTCCAAACTGCAAACCGTGCGTATGCCCGCTTAATGTAAGGTGGTATTTTGTCTGGTGATTTTTTATCTCATATTCCCAATGCGAAGGGTCATGGCTCATCAATATCTTAAAATCGGAATCTGTCAAACCTTCCGACGCTTTTGTTAAGTCGCCTGCTTTTTTAAAATTATGCCCCCAGTTTTCAACTCCAATCAAAGCAATTTCATCGGTCCCGTTACTGATTTTTACATTCTGGTTGAGCAATAACTTAAAATCAATCTGCCTGTGCAAATCTTTAATAGCTTCGAAATTTTCTGATTTCGCCTTGTCGGATGGCCATTCCACATACTCGCCATAATCATGGTTTCCTAAAACAGAATATTTTCCAAGTTTCGGGTTGTGTATTTTTTTAAATGTATCAATCCAGGGATGCATTTCTGTAGCATGTGTATTCACTATATCGCCCGTAAACAGAACCAGATCCGACTGCTGTTCATTAATCAAATCAACTGCATATTGGATTTTCTCGGGGTTATCAAAACTGCCACTATGTACATCAGATATCTGGGTGATTGTCGTTCCGTCAAAACTATCTGGCAGGTCCGGAAAAAACAAAGTCTGCCTTATAACCTTAAAATTGTACTTCCCTACCGTCATACCATACAAAAGAGAAACAAAAGGAACCGCGGCAATTCCAAGTGCCACCTGGCTTATAAACTTTCTTCTGTCCGGAAGAAAATGTCCCCTGTCATTATTACCCAAAAAATGAGTAATGATTCCCGAAAAAACACGATAAATATCTTCTCCAAACAAAATAAAAGTCAGAACCAATTTTGGCAAAAAGGTCAACAAAACAAGTCCGATAGTTATTAATGATTGCCGGTTCTGCCCCACAGTCCTGTCAAACTGGGTAAACGAATAAATGACAAAAATAATGATGGCAAGTGAAATAAGTTGGTACGGAATCAGAATCCATTTCGCTCTTGTAATTGTCTTGAATGCCTGAAATGCATATAGTTCTACCAAAACAACAAAAGCAATAAAAAATATCCAGCGAAGCATTAGTTTGATTTAGAATTTAAGCAAAGTAAATAAATAATGCTACTGCTCTGGATTTAATTGGATAAATTTTAACTATAACAGGATTTAACTGCCCGAATTGGCTTCCTATTTTATAACCGAATTATCACATAATAAAATTTGTATGTTAAAATATTTAGAAATCGTAAATACGGAAAGCCGTAAAAAGAATATTTGACAAAACTAAATTTCATCTTATTTTTATTTAATCTAAATAAATAACTTTGTGGTGTTTAGAAATCCACAAATTATGAAAAAAATATACTTAGTAGTAACAACAATCTTTACCTGCAGTCTTTTACAGGGTCAAATATTTCAGGAAGTCACCAACCAGACGTTTCAAGGCGTGTTTTATGGCGATGCTGCTATAGGCGATTTTGACAGCAACGGAAGAACCGATTTTATCATTTCGGGTGCCAGGCCGGGCTATACAGGATATTCCGGACTCTATAAAAACAATAATGGTGCTTTTACTGAAAACCTAAATGCTGGCATTAGCCAGATAATGTATTCCTCAATAGCTGTTGGTGACCTCAACGGCGATAACAAACCGGATTTCATCATTACGGGAACCAAAACAGGAGAAAATGCTTCTGTCGTTTTCGAAATTTATTATAACAATGGCGACGGTACATTTACTAAAAACACAACTTCCGGAATTCCGGGTGTAAACTTTGGTTCGGTAGCAATTGCAGACCTGACAAATGATGGTGTGGCAGACATTGTTGTGAACGGAAACTTAGGCACCGAATACATCACAAAAGTTTTCCAACAAAATTCTGACGGTACTTTTTCTGACCTGAATGCCGGACTGATGGGCACTTACTTTAGTGCTATAAAAGTTTTTGATGCCAATGCAGACGGATATCCGGATATTCTGGTAACCGGATTCAGCACCAATTATATCCCTGAAACCAAATTATATACCAATTCAGGAAGCGGTTCTTTTACAGAAAAGCCGATAACCATACCAGGCATTTATTTTTCCTCTATTGATGCTTTAGACATCAACAATGATGGACATTTGGATTTGTTGATTTCCGGAACCGACTATACGCCAACTCCAAGCCTTACTATATACACGAATGACGGTTTCGGAAATTTCATTCTCCAGGAAAACAACTTTACAGGAACCTATAACGGGAACTCAAAATTTGTAGACTATAACAATGATGGACTAATTGATATTTTTTCAATTGGGAGTAATGCAGCCGGTACAAACACAGTAGTATTATACAAGCAGAACCTTGACGGCAGTTATACGTTAGACACAGAAAACAGCGCTCCCATTGTTGGTGTGAATATGTCAAAAGGCCTATGGCTGGATTTTGACAACGATGGCGATTTGGATTTGCTTACCATTGGTTTTGAAGGTGGCAATGTGGCGCAAACAAGGTTATACAAAAACAAAACAATCAATCAGGAAACTTGCGGTGAGCCGGGTAACAATACCGGAGATTTAGGTTGCGTGACTTTCACCTATGAAGGAACAAGCGTAACTTATACTACCGTTCGTGGTAGCGACGGTAATATCTGGCTGCAACAAAATCTTGGAAGTGTCAGCGTTGCCACTGCTCAAAACGATGAAGCTTCTTACGGCGATTTGTTCCAATGGGGAAGATGGGACGACGGACACCAAAAAAGAAATTCAGTTACAGGAACAGTTCCAACACCAAACAATCCGTTGGGGCTAGCTGTAGGAAGCGAAACCCATTATACAGGTTGGTGGACACCAAACGCTTTAAGCGACAAATGGGAAGCTGCCACTCCTTCAGCTGCAACAGAAGTAAACGGTTGCGACCCATGTAAGGCATTAGGAAACGGATGGAAACTTCCAACAGAAGCAGAATGGACCGCAATCAAGGAATCGCAAAACATACAAAACCCTGCGACAGCTTTCCAAAGCGTTTTAAAACTTCCTGCATCAGGATACAGGGCTGCATCGGGGTCATTTAGTTTCGTTGGAACAAGAGGTTATTTCTGGAGTTCTACAACGAGTTCATCAGGAGCTAAATATATGTATGTAGGCAGTACAATAGCCAACCCATCTGCAGGTGGCCCGAGAGCTCAGGCAGCAGCCATCAGATGTATGAAATATCCGCAAACCACATCAACCTATTGCACTGTTTCGGTAGATTATGATGTAGAACCCATCACAATGGTTAATTTCTCTGACATCAATAACCTGACTTCAGAAGCTGTAAATACGACTCCAGCTTATGAAGATTTCACTTCAATTGTAGGAAACGTAGTCAGAGGCAATACCTATCAATTAACTGTAAAAGGAAACACAGTTGGCCAATTCGAACATGATATAAGAGCATTCTTTGACTGGAACAAAGACGGGGTTTTCGATATGCAGACAGAATACTATCATGCCGTACTGATGCCTTCAACCGGAGTTGATGCCATAGAAGCAACCGTAAGCATTACTATTCCGGCTACAGCAGTTATAGGTGATACAAGAATGAGAATCATCAAAGACCAATGGAATATTTATGAAGAGGGAGAATTTGATGCCTGTCTGAATGCCTATTACGGTCAGGTAGAAGATTACACCATAAACATTCAGGAAAGCCTGGGTACAATTGATTTCAGTAAAAATGATTTCATAGTATATCCAAACCCAACCAATGGCATAGTGAATATCCAGACAAAAGAAGCTATTAAGAATATTAGCCTATACAATCATTTGGGGCAGCTTATTGTTAAACAAAAACAGGAACAGCTAAACCTGACAAATCTTGCCAGCGGCATCTATATGGTTCGCGTCGATTTTGAAAACGGACAAACCGCCAACAAAAAGATTATCAAAAAATAATACCAATAGCGCTGGTCCCATTTTTTGAGGCTGGCGCTATAATTACAATACGGAAAGCAGTAAGGAATAATATCTGCAAAACTAAACTTCCGGTTATTATATTATTGAGAAATTATAAACCATATACAAATACTATACACCATGAAAAAAACATTCTTTCTATTCATCACAATTTTAAATGGCGGTTTTATGTACAGCCAAATTTTTCAAGCAGTTACTAACCAGACATTCCAGGGCGTATTTTACGGTGATAGCGCCGTGGCAGATTTTGACAACGACGGAAAAACTGATTTTATCATTTCGGGAGCCAAGCCGGGATATACGGGATATTCAGGACTTTATAAAAACAACAACGGAATATTTGCAGAAAATACCAATACTGCCCTCAGCCCGATAATGTATTCTGCCATTGCTGTGGGTGACCTTAATGGTGATAACAACCAGGATTTCATTGTAACAGGAACAAAAACCGGGGAAAATTCACCGATAGTTTTTGAAATCTATTACAATAACGGCGACGGTAGTTTTACCAAAAACACAACATCAGGCATTCCGGGTGTAAAATACGGTTCGGTTGCTATTGCCGATTTGACAAATGATGGTTTACCAGACATTGTTGTCAACGGAAATCTGGGTTCACAATACATCACAAAAGTCTTCAGGCAAAACCAGGACGGTACTTTTTCAGACCTGAATGCAGGACTGCTGGGAACCTATTTTAGTGCTATAAAGGTTTTTGATGCCAATGCAGACGGAAATCCCGACATTCTGATAACGGGATTAAGCACAAACTATAGGCCTGAAACCAAACTTTACATAAACTCAGGAAGCGGAACATTTACAGAAAAAACTACAACCCTACCGGGTATCTATATTTCTTCAATTGACGCTATGGACATCAATGATGACGGTTATCCTGACCTATTGATTTCAGGAACCAACTACTCTCGCATTCCAACATTGACGATATACACAAATGATGGTTCGGGAAACTTTACGATTCAGGAAAATGGCTTTACAGGTATCTACAATGGAAATTCAAAATTTATAGATTACAACAACGATGGTCTCATTGATATTTTCTCAATTGGACGCAATGCTAACAATGAAAATACAGTACTGTTATATAAGAAAAACAGTAATGGAACCTATACTTTAGACACTGAAAACAGTGCTCCCATTATAGCCGTATACATGTCTAAAGGTCAATGGCTTGATTATGATAATGATGGAGATATGGATTTACTAACCATTGGCTTTGAAGATGATAACGTAGCACAAACAAGGCTTTACGAAAACAAGACAATCAATGACGGAAATTTAAACACCGTTATTTTTAACAAAAACGATTTCAAATTATACCCAAACCCAACAGAAGGCTTAATCAATATCAAGACCAGAGAAGCCATCAGAAACATTAGTATTTACAACCATTTAGGACAGCTTATCACCACACAAAAACAGACGCAGTTCAATTTGGAAAATCTTGCCAACGGTATCTATATGGTTTGTGTCGATTTCGAAAACGGACAAACAGCCAACAAAAAAATTATTAAAAAATAGTACAATAACCTGGTTCTGATTTAGGACTAGCGCAACAATTAATCATTTATACTTTTACATGCAAACAAATTACACAAAAACATTTACCCTACTGCTTCTGATGCTTATTTATGGAACAGCATCAGCACAGATTGTCAATTATGGATTCTCACAAAGTGTCGGAACCTTTACAGATTTGACCAACCCAACCTTAATTGCGGAGCCTACCTCATTAACAGGAACAGGTGCAATTGACGACAATAAATACAATGCCGTTGCAATTCCGTTCAGTTTTCCATTTAACGGAACCACTTTTACAGCATTAAACATCCATGCTGATGGTTTTGTAAGTTTTGGAGCAACATCCCCAAGCGGCAATACTCCTATTTCGAATAGTGCAACTACATTTGACGGCGCGATTGCAGCCGTTGCCACAGATATGCACGCCTTATACAATATTGACGGAAGAACGGGAAGCATCAGTACTCAGGAAGTAGGAACGGCACCTAACAGGGAATTTGTAATTCAATGGATGCATTTCAGGCCCTATTTAAGTTCTACCTCAATCACCAGTTATTTTGACTGGAGTTTTCAAATTCGCCTGAAAGAAAACGGAGAAATCAATATTGTTTATGACCTGAAAGTAACAGGAACACCAACTTCGGCAACGGCGCAGGTTGGACTTCGCGGAGCTATAAATTCCGATTTCAACAACAGATATTCCAGCGGAGTTGCCACAAGCAACTGGATACTTTCCGCTGCCGGTTCGTCAAACACTTCATCGATGACCTGTAATTCCACTTCCTTGCCAGGTTCAGGTTACACCTTCACATGGGTACCGCCTTCACCATGCGTGGTTCCGGCATCGCAACCTACTGCTCTGACATTTGACATACAGGGTATTATCATAAACGGAAGCTTTACGGCAGCAAGTCCGAGAGCAGACAAATATCTGGTATTGAGAACTCCGCAAGGAACTGTTCCAAACCCTCCGCAAAACGGAACAAATTATGCCACAGGCAACAATACCGCACTTAACGCTTACGTAAGCTATAGTGGTAGCAATACAAACTTCACAGACAATAGCTCTAGCGGCATTCAGGGAAATACTGCCTACACCTATACGGTTTATGCAATAAATACTGCCTGCACAGGAGGACCTGTTTATAACACAACAGCTCCATTGACTTCAGATGCGGTAAACTGTCCGGCTCCTGTTAATCAGATAACTTCAGCGAACGCTACAATGAACAGCTTTGTCCTTAATTGGGCTGCTCCGGCAAGCGGAAATGCAGCTACTTTCAATTATGTTATTGAAGTGGCTACCAATAGTGACTTTTCAAGCCCTGTTGCCGGCTCTCCATTTACACAAACTTCTTCACAGACAACATTCCTGGTAACCGGATTATCAAGCAACACCAAATATTTTTATAAGATAAAAGCGGTAAGCAATTGCAGTGGCGTTTACTCTTCAACTGGAAATATTTCTACTTTATGCGAATCTGTTACGGCTCTTCCTTATACAGAAAGCTTTAATGCGACCGACCTTTCCTGCTGGGCAACAACTATGATTACCGGAACTGCGAATTGGGCTGTATCAACAGGGACTTCCGAAGTTCCGACAAGAATAAGCGGTGAAAGACAAATGATTAAAGCTTACAACAATTCAAGTGCCTTGCTTATCAGCCCTCTATTCGACTTCTCTGCACAAACACATGAGTTGATTCGCATGAAAGTCTGGATTTACAGAAACACAAACGGACATGCTACAGATGTTGTAAAATTCCATGTGAACACAACAAATTCATTAAGCGGTGCTACAGAACTACTTTCTGTATCGCTTAAAACAACTCTTGAACCTACAGTTACAGCAGCCGGTTGGTACAATTATACTGTTGCCATTCCACAATCGTATTATGCAGCACCTTTCTTTGTAATTGCACAAGGAATAACCAATGGTGGTACCTCATCTTATGGATTAGGAATCGATGAATTTTCTTTAGAAGCCATTGCCAACGCAACTCCGCCAACTTCTATTACAGTTACGACACAAAACAGTACTCCGGCAGAAATCACAACTTCAGGAGGAACATTGCAATTAGCCGCAAACATACTGCCTTTAGAAGCAAACCAAAATGTAACCTGGTCAATCGCAGAAGGCAATACCCTGGCAACAATCAGCTCAACCGGATTACTGACAGCAATTATGAATGGTCAGGTAAAAGTGCGCGCTACTTCAATTATAGACAATACTATTTTTGGAGAAATCCAGATACAGCTTAGCAATCAGCCTCTGGTCTATTGTACGCCAAATTTCTCACAAGGAACAGAACCTATCACACTGGTTGAATTTGCCGGTATCAGCAATACTTCGCCAGCTTCAACATCAAGTCCGGCTTATGAAAATTTCACTTCAATAGTTGGAAGTGTTAGAGTTGGAAACACCTATCCAATCCGATTAAAAGGAAATACAAACGGTTCCTATTCCGGTTATTTCAAAGTCTATATCGACTGGAACAACAACGGAACTTTTGAAGATAGCGAAGGCCAATCGTTAGGCTACCTTTCCAATTCATCTGGCGAAGATGCTGTAGAATTAAATGCCGAAATTACAGTTCCAGCAACAGCAACTATCGGAAGTGTTCGAATGAGAGTATTGAAAAAATACCAATCATCAACTATTCCTGCGTGCAATACGGACAGTTACGGACAGGCAGAAGATTACACCCTGAATATTGAAGAAAACCTTAGCGTTGGCGGTTTTGACAAAACCAATTTCAAACTATATCCAAACCCAACAAACGGTATTGTCAACTTATTAACCGATTTAGAAATCAAGGAGGTAAAAATCTACAATCAGCTTGGTCAGTTAGTTTCCATCCAAAAAACATCACAGATAAGCCTGTCTGATGTGGCCAACGGAATTTATATTTTCCATATTGATTTTATAAACGGACAGACAGCCAAACAGAAAGTCATTAAAAAATAAATTACATGTTAGTTCCATATCCTTTTAGTTAGTTTTTTGTTTTTTTATGAAGAACCGATGCTGATTATTTAGCATCGGTTTTTCTATTTTTACACCTTAAGTTTTGTATTTTTGAAAGCTATAGAAACCATTTTTTATGTCACAGCAAAAACGCCTATTTCTTCTTGATGCCTACGCTTTAATCTTCCGAGGCTATTACGCATTTATTAAAAACCCAAGAATCAACTCTAAAGGAATGGATACCTCAGCCATTATGGGGTTTATGAATTCCCTTTTAGATTTGATTAAAAGGGAAAAGCCAGACCATCTGGCAGTAGCATTCGATAAGGAAGGGAGCCATGTAAGAAGTGAAATGTTTGCCGATTATAAAGCCAATCGTGATGCTACACCTGAAGCCATCCAGATTGCGATTCCTTATATTCATGAATTGCTAAAAGCAATGCATATTCCTATTATTGAATATGCCGGATGCGAAGCCGACGACTTAATAGGAACTATTGCAAAACAGGCCGAAAAACAAAACTACAAAGTGTTTATGGTTACGCCTGATAAGGATTTTGCACAATTGGTTTCTGAAAACATCTTTATGTACCGTCCGGCCCGAATGGGGAACGGTATTGAAATTTGGGGTGTTCCGGAAGTCTTGGCAAAATTTGAAATCGAAAGACCGGAGCAGGTAAT
Organism: Flavobacterium sp. 38-13; assembly: GCF_001899155.1. Taxonomy (NCBI): domain Bacteria; kingdom Pseudomonadati; phylum Bacteroidota; class Flavobacteriia; order Flavobacteriales; family Flavobacteriaceae; genus Flavobacterium; species Flavobacterium sp. 38-13. The sequence goes on along the minus strand of NZ_MKVG01000018.1, from coordinate 104,267 downwards.
TGATTTTCTGGGAATGATGGGTGATGCCGTTGATAATATTCCCGGACTTCCCGGCGTAGGAGAAGTAACCGCCAAAAAACTGTTGAAGGAATTTGGCACAATGGAAAACCTTCTCGAAAATACGCATTTGCTGAAAGGCAAAATGAAAGAAAATATAGAAGCCAATAAGGAAAAGGGAATCCTGTCCAAAAAACTGGCAACTATTATTACAGATTGTGATGTGACATTTAATGAAACGGATTACGAGCTTACACGCCCGGACATTGAAAAAACCGAAGCGATTTTCCAGGAACTTGAATTCAGGAGAATGGCAGAGCAATTTGATGCGATTTTCAGACCCGGTAGCTCTTTACCGGCGGCAAACAATCAGCCGGATGCCAAGCTATATAAAAAACCGCAGGCAAAAAATGAAGAGCAGTTTGACCTTTTTGCTACCACAACAGACGAAACAACGGGAGAAGTTAAAACCAGTTTTTATAAGACACTAAAAGACACCGAGCACTTCTATCAATTGGTTGAAGGCGACATGGCGGTAAAATTCCTCATGCAAAACCTGCTCAAGCAAACAAGCGTTTGTTTCGACACAGAAACAACCGGAATCGACCCGTTGACTGCTGAATTGGTCGGAATGTCATTTTCATGGGAAAAAGGCAAGGGTTTCTATGTTCCTTTCCCTGAAAACCAAACCGAGGCTCAAACTCTTGTCAACAAATTTATCCCGTTTTTTGAAGCAGAAGGAATCGAAAAAATAGGCCAAAACCTAAAGTATGACCTGAAAGTCCTGGCCAACTATAATATTGAAGTCAAAGGAAAAATATTTGACACCATGATTGCCCATTATCTGATTAACCCGGATATGCGCCACAATATGGATATTTTATCCGAGACCTATCTTCAATATTCTCCGCAGTCTATCGAAGAACTGATTGGAAAAAAAGGGAAAAACCAAAAAAACATGCGGGAAGTGCCTGTTGAAGATGTCAAGGAATATGCGGTAGAAGATGCAGACGTGACCCTCCAGCTAAAAGACATTTTCAGCAAAGAGCTGGACAGCACCAACACTAAAAAATTATTTGAGGAAATAGAAGTACCTCTGGTTCCTGTTCTTGCAGATATGGAAAGAGAAGGTGTCAATCTGGATGTCGAATTCCTGCACAACCTGTCTAAAGAACTAAAGGACGATATACAAAAACTGGAAAACCAGATTTATGAAAATGCCGGAGAAAAGTTCAATCTGGCCTCTCCAAAACAATTGGGAGAGATTTTATTTGACAAGTTAAAGATTGGCGGAACCAAACAAAAAAAGACCAAAACCGGACAATATGCTACCGGTGAGGAAGTTCTTTCTTATTTAGCATTATCAAGTCCGTTTGTTCAGGACATTCTGGATTGGCGACAATTGGTAAAACTGCTTAACACATATGTGGATGCTTTGCCTTTACAGGTATGCCAAAAAACCGGAAGAGTTCACACGGATTATATGCAGACTGTAGCCGCAACAGGGCGTCTTAGCTCCAACAATCCGAACCTGCAGAATATCCCAATCCGTACGGAAAGAGGCCGTCTAATCCGAAAAGCATTTATTGCAAGAGACGAAAACTACACTTTGGTTTCTGCCGATTATTCTCAAATTGAATTGCGAATTATTGCAGCACTGAGTGGCGATCCGGAAATGGTAAAATCTTTCCAAAACGGTGAAGACATTCACGCTTCTACCGCTGCGAAAGTTTTTAATGTTTCTCTGGAAGAAGTCACCCGTGAGCAACGAAGCCACGCCAAAACCGTAAACTTCGGGATTGTCTACGGAGTCTCTGCTTTTGGATTAAGCAACCAGACATCGCTTTCGCGTTCCGAATCTAAAGACCTGATTGATGCCTATTACCTGACCTATCCAAGATTGAAAGCCTACATTCAGGAACAGATTGAATATGCCAGACAGCACGGTTATGTTCAGACCATTCTGGGAAGAAGGCGCTATTTAAAAGATATTAATTCACAAAACGCTGTTGTTCGCGGCGCGGCAGAACGAAACGCTGTCAATGCCCCAATACAGGGAAGCGCGGCAGACATTATCAAAATAGCCATGATTAATATCCACAAACGCTTAAATGAAGAAAACTGGAAGAGTAAAATGTTACTCCAGGTACACGATGAACTTGTTTTTGACGTTCATAATAGTGAACTTGAAAAAATACAACCAATGATTAAGCAGGAAATGGAAAATGCATTTAAACTGGATGTACCCTTAATTGTAGATTTGGGCAAAGGACATAATTGGCTGGAAGCACATTAAAATAGCAAGGTGTAACAGAAACAGACAAATTGCGTCATATAAATAACCACTCAAAACCCTACAATGAAAAAAACTGCTTTATTTCTATGCCTGCTTTTATGCCTGAATTCTTTTGGACAGGAACAAATCAATAAAACAATCTCCATTCCCTTTACGCTGCTTGGAAGTGGTCATATTTTAGTAAAAGCAAAAATAAATAATGTAGAAGGAAATTTTATTTTTGACACCGGTGCCGGACTTAATTTATTGACAAAGAAATTTGCGGACAACGTGAAAGACCTGAAAAAAACGGATGGATTTTATACCGGCCACAGGGCTACAGGCGAAGAGATTGTAGCGGATCTTTGGGATACGAAAAGTTTAGAAATTGGCAACCAAAAGTTAAACGCTGAAAAATTTACTGTTATTGATTTGGATTTCCCTGTTGATGGCCTGATATCGTTATTACCTTTCAGAAACATTCCCATCACCATCGATTACAAGGATAAAGTATTGGTTTTAGAAACAGAAAAATCAGTCAAAGAACTCGCAAAAAAAGGTATTTCTATCCCTATCCAGATTTCAGATGATTTAGAAAAAACCTTAGGGATAGCCACCTATGTTCAACTCAACGACAAACTTGTTGTACAAATGAATTTAGACAGTGGCGCCGGCTTCAACGTATTCAGATTCAATTCGAGATACATGCAATCGTTAGGAATCGACCCTTCAAAAACAGAAATGAAACATCAGAAAAGCGATTTCAAGCCAACTGAAGGAAACAATTATTATTACACCAACCTTTCCAAAATAAATACTGAATCGAGCAACAAAATTTCAGCCACTAATTTTAAGGCTACTTTTATTGACGGGTTGATTTATGAAGCGATTGGAAGTATAAACTGGCTTGGCGATAAGATTACAATTGATATCCGAAATAAAAATATGATTATTAATAATTAGGACACTGTTTTTATCATGAAAAAAATATTCTTATTCCTATCCATCTCCTTATCCTTAAACGCATTTGGACAAAGTGAGACACGATTTGACAAAATCGACAGCCTATTGAATTATCTTAGTTCGAATAATAAATTCATGGGAAGCGTTGCCATTCGAAATAACGACGAGATTATTTTTGAAAACACCTATGGTTATGCCGATGTGAAAAACAAAATCAAGGCAGATAACCAAACCCGATATAAAATTGGTTCTATTACAAAAACATTCACGTCGGTTGTCATTTTACAGCTTATCGAAGAAAAAAAACTGACACTCGACACCAAACTGTCCAGATTCTTCCCGACAATACAAAATTCAGAACACATCACTATCGACAATCTTCTCAGCCATTCCAGCGGTATTTACAGCTTTACAAATGATTTGGATTATCCAACCTATGCAAAACTGCCAAAAACACGTAGCGAACTGATGAAGAAAATCAAAGCAGGCAAGCCTGTTTTTGAACCGGGAGAAAAGGCAGAATACAGTAATTCCAACTACGTCATCCTGGGCTGGATTATTGAAGACCTGACGAAAAAGAGCTATGCGGACAATATTAACTCCCGAATCATCCAAAAATTAGGGCTAAAAAACACAGGGTTTTCCACCGGAGCAAAAAATGAAGCCCTTTCTTATGAATGGGATGGAAAAAACTGGAAAGACGCTTCAAAAGAAGATATGTCTATTCCGGGTGGTGCCGGTGCTATCTTATCATCTGCTTCCGACCTGACTGCCTTTATCAACGCATTATTTTCCGGAAAATTATTAAAGCAGCCTTCCCTGGACACTATGATTACTATCGAAAAAGGATATGGAAAAGGAATATTCGCCATGCCATTTGCAGAAAGGAGATTTTATGGACATTCAGGCGGAATCGAAAGTTTTACGTCTTCTTTGATTCATTATCCAAAAGAAAAACTCAGCATTGCATTGCTTGACAACGGGCAAGGTTATGACACAGACGGAATAATGATTGGAATTTTGAGTATTTATTATAAAATGCCTTACCGATTCCCTAATCTGAAAACGGCTACCGTTGATGTTGCCATTCTTAAAAAATATGTGGGCATCTACTCCGACCCTAATTTTCCTTTAAAAATTTCAATCAAGGAAGAAAACGGCGTGTTAATTTGCCAGGCAACCGGTCAGGAATCTTTTCCGCTTAATCCTTTAAGCGACACCAAATTCAATTTTGACCCTGCCGGTTTAGAATTGGTCTTTTCGCCAAATGCAATGACGATACTGCAAGGCGGTCATGAATTCAAGCTCACTAAAGAAAAATAAACCTATAAAAAAACAAAACCCGCGATTAGCGGGTTTTGTTTTATGGTAACTTTCGGGTAGAATCTCTTTGGCGCAGTTCGGTTTTGATAACCGTTGTACGGTAAGCATATTCTTCCTCCTTACTTTCCAGTTTTTCAATAAGCATCTTGGCCGCTTCTTCTCCTATTTCAATTCCGTGCTGGCTGATAGTAGAAAGACTTGGTGTTAATCTTCGGGACCAAACACCGTCTGCAAAACCAATTACACAGAGTTCATCAGGGATTTTAATTCCTTTTTTGATAGCCATTTTCATTGCCATAGTCGAAGCATGCTCGTCTAACGCAAAAATACCGTCAATTTTTTGAGTATTGATAAGCTCATTCAATCGGAAATCAAACTCATCCGGATTATCAGTACGGATAATCAAATTTTTATTGATTGCAATATCATTATCAGTTAAAGCCTTTGCATAGCCTTGCGCCCTTAACTTCGCTACGCTCAGGTTGTCAATCGCTGTTAGCAGCGCTATATCTTTACAACCCAGTTGTATCATATGATTCACAGCATTTACCGAAGAATCGAAATCATCAACAATTACCTTATCGCAATTTACTTCATCAGAAATCCTATCAAACATAACAATAGGAATACCATCTGAAATCGCATCCTTGAAATGCTTAAATTCCTGCTGTTTCTGCGTCTCTTCCGCAATTGACAAGATAAACCCATCAATTGTTCCGTTGCTAAGCATATCCATCGTATGGATTTCTTTTTTTAGAGATTCATTAGTAATACAGGTAATCACATTATAGCCTTTTTCATTTGCCTTCTTTTCAATTCCGCTAAACACTTTGGCAAAAAACGGATTCAGGATATTCGGAATAATAACCCCGATGGTCTTTGTGCTTCGGTTTTTCAGGTTGATGGCAATATTATTCGGCTTGTAATTTTTAAGCTTAGCAAATTCCTGAATTTTAATTTTTGTAGGCTCGCTGATTTCCGGGCTGTTGCTCAATGCTTTAGAAACAGTAGAGACAGACACATTCAATTCTTTGGCTATTTGCTTTAAGGTTGCTTTTGGTTTCATCGCTGTTCATATAATTAAGGAAATGTAAAGTAAGTGAAAAAATAGAAATTACACTTAAAATTCGTATTAAACCTTACAATAAGTAAACCAGCAACTATCTCCTATTCTTTCGGTTTTTTAAAAAAGTAATATGCTTCCTGATGAATAGCACACTTTTGACGCAGGTTAAATCAAAAACAAACATTCACACTCCTGATAAATAAAAACACAAAATAATACCGGTATAAATGGTAATTATATAACATTTTATGAAAACCACCAACACAATTACTACGTAAATGACTCAATCAGGCTCTTGCTAAAGTCTGAAATCAACCAATGAATTATTAACCTTTAAATGTCTAACTTTATGAAAAACGTAGTAACTGTAAAAGAACAGCTAACTTCGGGAACCAATCGAAGAAGTTTCTTAAAGATTAGCGGACTCACTATGGCAGCCACAGGATTGCTCTTAACCGGCTGTAATAATGACGATGATTCCATGAACAATGGCCCTTATGCTCCCGGAGTACGAAACGGCAAATTTGATCTTGGAAGCGGCGACCTGGGTGTTTTGACTTATGCCTATGCACTAGAACAGCTTGAAGCCGATTTTTATACACGTGTTGTCAACCTGAATAATTTCGGGGCACTTTTTAACAGCGAAGAACAACAGATACTCTCTGATTTATACGCCCACGAAGTAATCCACAGAGAATTCTTCAAGGTCGCTTTAACCGGAGCCCTGCCTAATCCTTCTACTCAACTGCTTCCTGCATTGCAATTTGATTTCAGCACTGTAAACTTTAGCAGCAGGAGTTCTATTCTGGGGACAGCAAAAGCATTAGAAGATACAGGTGTTGCAGCTTATAACGGAGCAGGAAAATTAATTACAAGTACTGATTATTTATTGCTGGCAGGTAAAATTGTTTCTGTTGAAGCAAGGCACGCCTCCGCTATAAGGAGTTTGATCAATCCTAATTCGAATGATTTTGCAGGCGATGATGTTGTCAACGCCTCAAATGGTCTGGATGCCGCCAAAAATCCATCGCAGATACTTCCCATAGCCGGCAGTTTTATCACAACGGAGTTCACGGCTACCTATTTACCTTAAACACTAACCAAAAAAATTAGAAATTATGAATCTATTAAAATTTATAGAGTCCTTTACTGATGACCATTTAATGAACAGTAAAGGTTCCCGAAGAGATAGTTTCGGGCAATTTGGACAACTAGGTAAAAATTTAGCACTGGCCTCAATTCCGTTAGGACTGGCGGCATTTACCAACAAAGCCTTTGCTTCAGATATAGGGCCTACGCCAAGCACACCTATTGGAGCCTTACAGCTTGCCTTAACATTAGAATATCTTGAAGACGAATTCTATCGATTAGGATTGGAATCCGGAGTTATTCCAACCGGCGGAAGAGACGAAAAAGTATTCATGCAGATTGCAAAGCACGAAGCCAGCCATGTGGAGTTCCTGATTGCAGGGCTCGGAGCCAGTGCGGTTGCAAAACCAACGTTTGACTTTACAGTCGGAGGCGCTTTTGATCCTTTCAATACTACAGGAATAGGCGCCACCGCCGCATACCAGCAATTTTTAGTATTGGCACAGGCTTTTGAAGATACGGGAGTAAGAGCCTATAAAGGACAAGCCGGCAATTTGATATCGACACCCGATTTACTGACAGCCGCCTTGCAGATTCATTCTGTAGAAGCCCGCCATGCCTCGGAAGTGCGAAGATTGCGAGGACTTAAAGGATGGATTACGGGAAACCAAAGAGGCGCCGGAATGCCATCTGCAACACAAGCAGTCTATGACGGAGAAGAAAATGTAACCCAGGCAGGATTTAATACCAGCACCGTAAACAACGGATCGTTAGGACCTGCAATTCCCGGATTGGCCGGATCAGAATCCTATGACGAACCGCTAACCACACAACAATCTGTGAACATAGCCAATTTGTTTATTGTATAAAATCACCTATTCATACTTCCAGCAAACCATCTAAAGCCTTTTAGATGGTTTTTTATTTTTAAAAATCAACCACCGTCCTTATTGAATCAGTAAATTAAAAATAATGCTTACATTTGCCCTTCTTCATTTACAGATTTTCAATCTGATAATCAGCCTCTAAAATAATCTTTTATAGGTATTTGCATTTAAAAATAATTATTGTACTTTTGCAACCCCTTTATTGGGGATGGAATGTTTAATTAAAATAAATTATTGTGAACACATTAAGCTACAAGACAATTTCAGCAAACAAAGCCACTGTAAAGAAAGAGTGGATTGTTGTTGATGCTGAAGGTCATAACTTGGGCCGTCTTGCTTCAAAGGTCGCTATGATCCTTAGAGGTAAATACAAGCCGAGTTATACACCGCACGTGGACTGTGGAGATAACGTAATTGTTATCAACGCGGAAAAAATCAACCTTACAGGTAACAAATTGGATGACAAAATCTATATGCGTCATACAGGTTACCCAGGAGGACAAAGAACTTTGACTGCTAAAGTATTACAGACAAAAAACCCTGCATCTTTAGTGGAAAAAGCAATAAAAGGAATGCTACCTAAAAACAAATTAGGCGCACAACTTTTCAGAAATTTAAATGTTGTTGTAGGTTCTGAGCACTCTCACGAAGCTCAAAAACCTAAAACTGTTAACCTTAACGATCTTAAGTAATGGCTACAATTCACAAAATCGGTAGAAGAAAAACCGCTGTTGCCCGTGTTTATGTTACAGAAGGAACTGGAAACATCACGGTAAACAAAAAAGAATTTACAACTTACTTCCCGACTGCAACTTTACAGTACAAAGTTTTGCAACCTCTTTCAATGACTGAGAATGCTTCAAGCTTTGACGTAAAAGTAAACGTTTATGGTGGTGGTTCAACTGGTCAGGCAGAAGCTGTAAGAATGGCAATCGCTCGCGCAATGTGCGAAGTAAATGCTGAAAACAGAGCTATCCTGAAACCAGAAGGTTTATTAACAAGAGACCCTAGAATGGTTGAACGTAAGAAATTCGGTCAGAAGAAAGCTCGTAAGAGATTCCAGTTCTCTAAACGTTAATATTACCGTCTTTTCGGTAACAGAAAAGACACCGTTCATTTATTATTCAAAACAATGTTGTTATTCCCTGTCGAGGCAGGAAATTAGTTTAGCATCTAAATGTATTCAGCCGGTAATCCGCCATTTATACATTGCTAATCAACAGAACGTAAACTATTTATTAAAATGGCAAACAAAGTAGAAGTTAAAGAATTACTAGAAGCAGGTGTTCACTTCGGACACATGACTAGAAAGTGGGATCCAAACATGGCTCCTTACATCTATATGGAGCGTAATGGAATCCACATTATCAATCTATATAAAACTGCAGCTAAAATCGAAGAAGCTAATGAAGCTTTGAAAAAAATCGCTGCATCAGGTAGAAAAATATTATTCGTTGCTACCAAAAAACAAGCAAAAGATATCGTAGCTGAAAAAGCAGCTGCAGCAAACATGCCTTACATCACTGAAAGATGGCCAGGTGGTATGTTGACTAACTTCGTAACTATCAGAAAAGCGGTTAAGAAAATGGCTTCTATTGATAGAATGAAGAAAGACGGTACTTTCATGACATTATCTAAAAAAGAACGTTTACAGGTTGATCGTCTTCGTGCAAAATTAGAGAAGAACTTAGGTTCTATCGCTGATATGTCAAGACTTCCTGCTGCATTGTTCGTTGTAGACATTAAAGCTGAACACATCGCGATTAAAGAAGCTCAAAAATTAAACATTCCAGTTTTCGCAATGGTAGATACAAACTCTGACCCAAGAGAGGTAGATTATGTAATACCTGCAAATGACGATGCTTCTAAATCAATTGAGAAAATTTTATCTTTAGTAACTGCTGCTGTTATCGAAGGTCTTTCTGACAGAAACACTACTTCTGACAAAGAAGTTGAACAGCCAGTTGACGAAGCTACTGACGCTCCAAACGAGACTGTAGAAGCTTCTACTGAAGAATAAATTAAATTAGATTCCAAATATTTAAATTCCAATTTCCAGATAAATTACAATACGTTGATAATTTAATAAACTTGGGATTTGGAATTTAGACTTTGGAATTTTTTATTTTTAACCCTTAAAAAAACACACTAAAATGGCAACTATAACTGCTGCAGATGTAAATAAATTAAGAACCCTGACTGGTGCCGGGATGATGGACTGCAAAAAAGCGCTTGTTGAGGCTGACGGAAATTTCGAACTAGCTATCGAAAACCTACGTAAAAAAGGCCAAAAAGTAGCTGCTAACAGATCTGATAGAGAATCTACTGAAGGTGCTGCTATCGCTGTTGTAAATGCAGATAAAACTTCTGGTGTTGTAATCTCATTGAACTGTGAGACTGACTTCGTTGGAAAAAATGAAGGTTTCGTAAAGTTGGCTACAGATTTGGCTAACCTTGCTTTAAACTTCCAGACTAAAGAAGAATTTTTAGCAGCTGATTTCAACGGAATCACTGTTGCTGACAAATTAATCGAGCAAACCGGAGTTATCGGAGAGAAAATCGAAATCGGTTCTTTCGAAAGATTAGAAGGTGCTTTCGTTGGATCTTACATCCACGCAGGTAACAAAATCGCTACTCTAGTTTCTCTTTCTGCTAATGTTCCTGGTGCTGAAGAAGCTGCCAGAAACGTTGCTATGCAGGCTGCTGCTATGAACCCAATCGCGTTAGACGAGGCTGGTGTTGATGCATCTATCATTGAAAAAGAAGTAGAAATCGCTAAAGATCAATTGCGTCAGGAAGGAAAACCAGAAGCTATGCTAGATAACATCGCTAAAGGTAAAATCCAACGTTTCTACAAAGACAATACATTGGTAAACCAGGATTACATTAAAGACGGTGCTGTTAGCGTTTCCGGATATGTAAAATCTGTTGACCCAAGCTTGACTGTTACTGGCTTCAAAAGAGCTGCTTTAGGATAATCTCCTGAACACTATCTTATATACTGATCCCGCTTCTTCCGAAGCGGGATTTTTATTTATATTTGGAGTAAAATCGAAGCAATGGAAAAAATCAGATGCAGATGGTGTGTTGGCGACAGCCTATATGAAAAATACCATGACGAAGAATGGGGCGTTCCTGTTTATGACGACCAAAAACTCTTCGAATTCCTTACCTTAGAAACTTTTCAGGCCGGCTTGAGCTGGATTACCATACTTCGCAAGAGAGAAAACTTCAAAAAAGCTTTCGATAATTTTGATTATAAAAAGGTGGCTCAATATACCGAAGAAAAAATACAGGAACTTTTACAGGACACAGGAATTATAAGGAATCAGTTAAAAATACGTGCTACCGTGACCAATGCCCGGGCTTTTATGGAAACACAAAAAGAATTCGGAAGTTTTTCAGATTATATCTGGAAATTTACCGGAGGCAAGCCCATTATAAACAATCCAAAAACATTGGCTGATGTTCCCGCTACAACTCCACTTTCTGACGAAATCAGTAAAGATTTGAAAAAAAGAGGATTTAAATTCGTTGGCTCTACCGTTATTTATGCACATATGCAGGCTACCGGAATGGTAAACGACCATGTTGGTGAATGCTGGACCAAAAAGTAAGGCCACAGCATTCTCAACATCATTTTTTTACGACATTTCCGGGTTTTAAACTTCCACTTTTGTAATTCTCTGCAAAGTCAATTTCTATAGGTTCAGATTTCCAATCTGTATTTCTGAAATAGGCAACAAAATGCAAATGAGGAGTTGTAGTCCAACCTATCATTCCGCATAAGGCAATAGGCTGCCCTGCTTTCACAAAATCCCCTACTGCTACCTTTGCACCATTCTCTTTTAAATGCACATATTCTGTAAACAGACCCGTTTCCGGATGGTAAAGCGTGATAAAATTGGCATAATCTTTCCATGAGCTGTTTTTGCCATAGTATTTATACTTATCGACAAGACCCACAACATAACCGTTGGCAGCCGCACATACAGTATCACCCACTTTTAAATCAAAATCCAGGGCTAGTTTTGACAATCCTTCATTATGGGAAAAGTTCCCGTTATGTCCCTGTACTATCTTATATTGTTTACCATTCTGAAATGGTAAGGACAGCTTATTATCTTTTGGATAGCTGATGGCGTTACCCAGCATATAATTTGCCCCGGCAGTATATTCTTTACGCCCTAAAAAAACACCAGTCCTTCTCTTTTCTTTGGGTTCCAGCACTACAATTCCTTTGTTTTCAAAACGCTTATTTAAAGAAGAATCATTTAAGACTATCCGCACCGGACATTCCAACCTGTTGTCTAGCGTAATAATCAGGCTGTCTCCTTCTATTTTCTGAGAATAGCCTAATGGATATGCATTAACCTTTACATCTGGCAGTTTAACCGAATTACAAGCGTATAAAACAGATAGCAGCAACCCAATAATTATAGTGTTTTTTCTCATCAATATTCTTTTTTAAGAATCGCCATAAAATCTTCTCTCGAAATTTCCCTGGCTCCCAAACTTTCCAAATGGCTATTATGAACCTGGCAATCCAAAAGTTTATAATTTTCCTCCTTTAATTTCCTGACCAACGAAACAAAAGCTACTTTAGAGGCATTGGAAACCTTGGAAAACATACTTTCACCACAGAAAACATGTCCCAAATCAATACCGTAAAGCCCTCCAACCAGTACTTCATCCTGCCAGACTTCTACAGACTTTGCAATTCCCATTTCATGGAGTTTCACATAGGCTTCAATCATCTGTTCAGAAATCCACGTTCCCTGCTGACCGTCTCTGCTGATTGTGCTGCAGTTGGAAATAACATCCCTGAAATTTTGGTTGAATGTTACTCTGAAAATACCACGGTTCAATATATTCCTCATGCTTTTAGAAACTTTAAACTCATCAGGAAACAAAACCATTCTTTCCGGCGGCGACCACCAAAGAATAGGCTCATCATCATCAAACCATGGAAAAATCCCGCTCCTGTAAGCCAATACAAGCCTTTCTGGCAACAAATCACCGCCAATGGCCAATGTACCATCCGGATTAGCTTCTTCCACAGGAGGAAAAAACAATTCTTTGCTAAGGAAATACAATCTCATTTTTTCTTAAAGTCACAAAAAAACCGCAATAGTTGCGGTTTTTACAATTTTCTATTTTTTGATTAGAAAGGCAGGTCGTCGTGCTCTTCTTCTTTATAGTCATTTGCCGGCTCAAAAGCCTCTCTGGCTGGCATTGGCGGTGCTTGTTGAGCAGAAGGTGCTTCAGGCTGCAATTTTTCAATTCTCCAGCCCTGGATGCTGTTAAAATATTTGGTTTCACCTTGTGGATTTACCCACTCTCTTCCTCTTAGGTTGATTGAAACCTTTACAGGCTCACCTGGCGTATAATTATTCAACAAATCGCATTTATCCTGCGTAAACTCAATCATGATATGTTGCGGATACTGTTCGTCTGTTGTAACGACCAATTCTCTCTTTTTAAATGACGCACTAATTTGCTGTTCGGCATTTATTACCTTAACTCTTCCTGTAACTTCCATAATCTTCTATTGTTTTTGTTATTTATATGGCTTGTAAATTCAGCCGTCTCATTATATTTTTTCAGACAACAGCACTTTCCATGCCGCCATCACTTCATTATTGTCAAGATATTCTTTTGCCTTTAAATGCACTTTCTCCTGATCATCAGAACTTAACACACCTTTTACGGCAAAATTCTGGTCTACAAATATAGCAACTTCTTCGCTTGTAGGCAATGCTTCAACATTCCCCAGTTTGCCTAGATCATTACCATCAAAAACCGGGCTTTCTTTTATAAAATCCGGAATCTGGTCTACTCCAATACCTAAGGTTGTCAATGGTTTTTCAACTTCAAACAATCCCATATTCGAACGCGAATACCAATTCCCCCCCAAACGCGAAACCAAATCAATTTTATGCTGGTCCACACTTCCGTTTTCATCTAAAATCTTCTCATCAATATGCATCTTAACGATTTCACAGATAATCAGATTTCCGGCTCCGCCTTCTGTTCCAAGGCTGATAATTTCCTGTATCTTGCATTCAAACTGTACGGGAGATTCCTTTACGCGATAAGGCTTTACCAAATCCGAAGGAATAGCCGTAAATCCGGCTTTTAAGAACTCATTTACTCCATCTCCATATTCTGTACTTGCCAAAGATGCTTGTTGTACCATATCATAAGTAACAACATTGATGACTACTTCACGGGTAGCTTCGGCATTAATCAGCGTATGTTTTATAGTATTGTCCCGGACTCTTCTTGAGGGCGAAAAAATCAAAATTGGCGGATTCGCACTGAAAAGATTAAAAAAACTAAACGGTGACAAATTCGGTTTTCCGTTATGGTCCATCGTGCTGGCAAAGGCTATTGGCCTTGGTCCTACTGACCCCTGAAGATACCCCTGCAATTTTGCTGTCGGGATTTCCTTCGGTATTATACTAATCATAAAATTCTGCGTTTAAACAAAAGTAATAAATTGCATCAAGAAGAATAAGCGAAGTGTTTATGATTTATAAACAGTTTCAAAATTTGACTTTATATCTTTTGCTTATATTTATACCTCAAAATAAAATTTATGCAGTTTTCTGAAAAACGAAATGTCACTCGCTGGATTATTATCATAATCTCTTTTATTATCATTTCCCTGATTCTTTGGAACACTTACACTTTCTTCCAGATTTTTAAAAACGAGGAACATGTCAAAATGCAAATTTGGGCTACTTCCTTAAAAACCATCAATAACGCTGATTTGGAAAATGATGATATTGAACTTCCAAGACAGATTGTTGATAAAAACACAACTATCCCGATTGTATGGACAGACCAAAATGGAAATATCAGGGGAATGAGAAATATTGATGACGAAATTGCCAACGATTCTATTAAGGCCAAGGCTTTCTTTGAAAATTTCAAAAATGAAAACGAGCCAATAGCTCTTGAATTACCCGGAGAAACCCAATATGTCTATTATGGAAATTCATCACTTTTAAACAACCTGAAATATTATCCTATAGCCCTATTTCTGATTCTGGTTTTATTTGGGCTTTTAATTTTTAATTTCTATCGCGCCAGCAGAATGGCTACCCAAAACAAGCTGTGGGCTGGTATGGCAAAAGAAACGGCCCATCAAATTGGAACGCCACTTTCCTCATTGCTTGGCTGGATCGAAATCATGAAGGCTGATGATGTTGATGAAACTACAGTCACGGAAGTGGAAAAAGACATCATAAGATTGCAGACCATAGCTGATCGTTTTTCAAAAATCGGGTCAGAGCCTGTTTTAGAAGAAAAAGATATTATTGCCGAAACGGAACAATCGTATGACTATCTGAAATCAAGATTTTCAAACCAGATTAATTTTTCGTTTAAGGCGCCAAACCATCCTATCATGACTTCAATCAATCCGATATTGCATAGCTGGACGATTGAAAATCTGGTCAAGAATGCCATTGATGCCATGAAAGGTCGCGGCGATTTATCGATTGTTATTGAAGAAGACAGCCGTTTTGTAAAGATAAAAGTGAGTGATTCCGGAAAAGGAATTCCTAAAAAAGAATTCAAACAAATTTTCGAACCCGGATTTACGACCAAAAAACGCGGTTGGGGACTAGGACTTTCCTTGACAAAGAGAATTGTTGAAGAATACCACGATGGAAGAATCAAAGTGTTTTCATCAGAATTAGGAAAGGGAACCTGTATGCTGGTTAGCTTAAGAAAGCTATAAAAAAAGCCGCAAATTCAAATTGAATTTGCGGCTTTTATACTTTTTAAAAAGAATTTACAAATTGGCCTGGATTTCCTTAGCCAATGCTTCAAATTCTTCTTTAGTCAGTTTTACTTTGTTTTGGAAACGCATTTCATCCATTTCGTTAAGCGGAATCAAATGCACGTGTGTATGAGGCACTTCAAGTCCTATTACGGCCATACCTATTCTTTTGCATACCACAGTTTTTTCCAATGCTTTTGCCACTTTTCTGGAAAATTTCATCAATCCCAAATAATGGTCTTCATCCATATCAAAGATTTTGTCGATTTCCTTTTTTGGAATGCACAAAGTATGACCTTTGGCATTTGGATTCACATCCAAAAACGCAAGATAGTCTGCATCTTCGGTAATTTTATAGGCAGGAATTTCTCCGTTGACTATTTTAGTGAAAATCGAGCTCATTCTTTTTAGATTTAGGATTAAACTTTAAATGATTAGTCTCTGGTGATTTCTAAAATCTCAAATTTCAGGATACCGTTTGGTACCGTAATTTCTGCAATTTCGCCTACCGATTTACCAAGCAGTCCTTTTCCGATTGGTGATGTCACGGAAATTTTTCCCGATTTCAGGTCGGCTTCGCTTTCTGCAACAAGCGTATATTTCATTTCCATACCATTGGACTGGTTCTTGATTTTCACATTTGACAATACCAAAACTTTAGACACGTCAAGCTGCGACTCGTCAATCAAACGGGCGTTAGCATAGACTTCTTCCAGTTTTGAAATTCTCATTTCGAGCAAACCCTGAGCTTCTTTAGCCGCATCATATTCTGCATTTTCAGACAAGTCTCCCTTATCTCTAGCTTCAGCAATAGCCTGTGACGCTTTTGGGCGTTCAATACTTTTTAGCTGTTCTAGTTCCTCTTTCAATTTTTTTAAGCCTTCCGCTGTATAATAAGATACGTTACTCATAATTTCGTCGTTTATATAAAATAGAAAAAATCCCATCACGACGGGATTTCTTTTCACAAAGATAGTATTTTTAATTCAATTTAATATTTAATACTGCTAGTATATAAAACCAAAGTTAATTAAATTAAATTTGTTTCAACAAATTTATAGAACAGAAATTTTTGCTATGAAAAAGATTATTGTCCTTTTGCTTATCGGCATTGCGATTTCAGCATGCTCCGACAGCAAAATCAACAACCGGAATCCTTATATCCCCAACTATTCTTTTAGTGTCGATATCAATTTAAATCTTCCGCTTTACAGCGACCTGCAATATACAGGAAACGGCAAGCTGATTACGCTTAATGGCGCCGGTGCCAACGGTATTATTGTTTTTAATGCCGGAGCCGGAAATTTCAAAGCTTATGATGCCAGCTGCCCCAATCAATACGCCAGTAGCTGTTCGAGACTTGTAGTTGAAGGAATCAATGCTGTTTGCCCATGTGATGATGTGATGTACAGTCTGTTCACCGGACTTCCGAATGCCGATGTTGAATATCCGCTAAAGCCTTACCGAATCCAGGTTACCGGAAACGTTATCCGGGTGTATAATTAAAATGCCCCGAATCTGTTTAAAAACTGCAATTACAGCTCCGCTGGATGTCGTTTTTGACCTATCCAGGAGTATAGACCTGCATACCATTTCGACAGAACAAACTCAGGAGAAAGCCGTGTCTGGCAAAACTTCAGGGTTAATTGGATTAAACGATACTGTGACATGGCGTGCAAAACATTTAGGATTCACAAAATATCTGACTTCCAAAATAACCGACTATAATCGCCCTTCTTTTTTTGCCGATGAAATGATTAAAGGTGCTTTCAAAAAATTCCGGCACGAACATCATTTTGAAGTTGTTGGCAACCAAACCCTGATGACCGATATTTTTGAATATGAATCGCCTTTGGGTATTTTGGGAAAATTAGCCGATTTTATTTTTTTGGAAAACTATTTGCGCTCCTTTTTAGCTCAAAGAAATAAGGTTATAAAAGAATTTGCCGAATCGGGCGAATGGAAAAATATCCTGAAATAAAAAAACCTGACAGGTCATATATCCTGCCAGGCTTCGGGAAATAATTAAAAAACTAATTTTTAAAACTTCAATGTCATTCCTGCCAGGAAATTAATCCCTGCCTGTGGAAAATATCCGGCTCCTTCGATTGTTTTTATAGTACCCGGATTGGAATAATCGTCATCATAAGTATAGAAATAACCATTTGATTCATATTCATAATCAAAAATATTATTCACCAGCCCTGAAAAGATAATCGATTTAAAAACCGTATTGGTTTTAATTTCATAAGAAATATTCAAATCATTCACAGCATAGCTTTTCAATTTTGAGGCTTTTGAATCAATATTACCCATATATTGGTCTCCTACAAATTTTGTCAGAAGTGAAACCTGCATGTTTTTTACAGGCAAAAACGTAATGGCATTACCAAAGATCACATTTGGTGAAAAGGCGATATCTGTATTCCCCAATTTTTCCAGGACCCCATCACGCTGAAAAACAAAATCTTCATTTTTGTTAGTACTTATGGTAAGATTTGGACGGAAAATCCATTTCTCTGCTACAAAAAGAGTAGCATCGATTTCCAATCCAAGCCTGTAACTTTCTCCGCTATTTTGGCGTATTGGCGCTCCAACATCGTTTAAAGCACCTGTCAGGACAAGCTGGTCCTTATATCTCATGTAATATCCGTTGACATTGATTTTTGTCTTAGGCGAGCTGTATCTCCAGCCCAATTCAAAATCATTCAGCTTTTCAGGTTTTGGATTTCCGGATTCGTAGTCGCTTCGGTTTGGTTCGCGGTTCGCACGGGCATAGGAGAAATAAATATTGTTTTCGTCATTGACAAGATAAGTAATACCTGCTTTAGGGTTAAAGAAATTAAAGTTGTCATCCACAAGACCGGTGTCTGCCCCATTGGCTTTATATCCTACATTTCTGTATTGCAGGTCTCCAAAAAGACTCCAGTTTTCATTCAGCCTGTAATTGATTTTTGCAAAAACATTAAAATCGGTCTTGGTCGAAAAATCGTCATAGTATTTAAAATCATATTCCGGAAGGATAACACTTCGCGTCCACAAAACATTCCCAAAATGGCTTCCTTCATACTTATTCCAGCCACCACCTAAGATAAAATCTATTTTTTCCTTTTTATAGTTTGCAGAAAATGTAGTTCCGTAAAAATCATTATCCAGCCATTTTCTTCGAATCAGGTCGCTTTTCTTTATTTCTACACCATCAATTATCTGTGGTTCAATCCCATATTCTGATAAATCCTGCTTCTTTTTGTAGTTTTCATAATACCCTTTTCCTTTTGTATAGTGAAAGGCAAGGTTTGTGCTCCAATTGTCTGAAAAACGCTCGTTCCAGTGCAACTGATAATGGTCCTGGTCGTAGTTATCCGTCTCATTATCGTAGAAACGCGTTACACCGTTATCATCAACATATTCTCCTGCCGTATTGTAAGTCCTGTCATTTTTAAGCTTTTCCGGGTCTTCGAGTCCGTTCCAGGCCTGATATGTTTTTTCTTTTCCTCCAAACACCAACGCTTTTATTAATGTCGAGTTGCCTACATATGTTCCCTGAAAGAAATAGGATTTCAAATCTGACGATGCCCTGTCAATATAGCCATCAGATTTAATATTAGAAACGCGTCCGGCCAGCTCAAAATGGTCTTTAATCAATCCACTGCTGAATTTCAGTGTATGCTTTCTGGAATTAAAACTTCCGAAAGAGTTGGAAATTTCGCCATTGGCTTCGGTTGCATACGAATCTGTAAGCAGGTTCAAACTGGCACCAAAAGCTCCGGCTCCATTGGTAGAAGTTCCTACCCCACGCTGCAATTGTATGTTCTGAACGGATGATGTGAAATCGGGCATATTGACCCAAAAAGTGCCTTGCGATTCAGAATCATTGTAAGGAATTCCGTTGAGTGTTACGTTAACTCTTCTGGAATCAGAACCTCTGACACTGATTGCTGAATATCCAATTCCGTTACCGGCATCGGAAGTCACTACCACCGATGGCAGATAATTCAACAAGGCCGGAATATCCTGCCCTAAATTTCTGGATTCCAATTCTTTTTTGCTAATGTTACTGAAAGTAACGGGAGTCTGCGCCGTAACACGTACGGCAGAAACCAGAACCTCATCCAGATTCCTGGTTTTTGTAGTGTCGGAAACCGTTTTTTCCTGTGCAAAAAGAGAGGCTGAAACAAAAATTGCAATTCCGGCCATTGTTTTGGCATCAAGAAATGATTCCGGCAAGCTTAGGCTCTTTTTCTTTTTTGGCCCAAGCTCATTTTTTTTGAATAAAGTTTTCATTCGTAAATTTTCTTACGAATAAAAGGGGTAATTATTCTTTGTTTAAATTAATTGATTGTACTTAACGACAAGTTTTAAGCGTGCACTCTAAAAAGTTGTCATTCTCCCTTGGCAGCATTACCCGCCCAGGTTCGTTGGGTATAATCTCAGCTCGTTATTTAGAGCACCCCTTTGAGACAGGGCAAAGATAGAAAAGTATTAAGATAAAGCAGGCTTGAATCGGGATTTTTTAATCAAAAGTCAGGTTTTCTTCTGGACTCCTTTTTTTCAGACAGTTTTCTTTTGTTCTGGATTCGTTTTTTAATAACAGCTTTGGGCACTTTTGTGGCCTTTCTTTCCTTTGGGACAATAAGATTCTGCTGTAGTAAATGGAGCAGTCTTTTTATAGCAATCTCCTTATTTTTTAACTGGCTTCTGTCTTCGTCGCTATTCAGGATAAGTATTTTATCATTGGTTAGGCGTGGTGCCAGTTTTTCTTCAAGAATCGCAATTTCCTCTACCGAAAGTGCTTTTGAGTTTCCCAAATCAAAAGACAGGACAATTTTGGAGGAAACCTTATTGACATTCTGTCCTCCTGCCCCGCTGCTCCTGACAGCCTTAAACTTTAGCTCTGATATTATTTTTTCCGTATCCAAAATTATTGCGGCTGATGTGCCGGTTTTAGTAAATCGTTTACTGTTTTTACCGGATTAAAAGTAATGAGGGGCACTTCTACAAAAATGGTAATCCATTTTGCCATAGCTCCGTTCCAAAGCCCCGGCAATTCATAGGCTTTGATTGGTTTTCCATTTTTATTTTTTTCTACAATAAAACCGCTTTCATTATCAATAAACTCTTTCAAATCAAATTTTTCACCTCTGTAATCCTTTGTACCACAAATGAGGTCGACAGGATTAAAATGTGTTGCGCTTGACAATATTTTAGCCTGCGCAGGATTTTGCATATCGACTTGTGAGGATTCTACTATCTGCAAGGAAACATTTCCTTTTGCATCTCTCACCCAAAACGGACCACCACCGGGCTCTCCTTCATTTTTGACCATTCCGCAAACACGAATTGGCCTGTTCAGGATTTCCTGAAGATGACTCACTTTATTTTCACGTGTATATTTCTGGAAATCGGCATTGATAACAATCTGAAGTTTTGACTTTACAAATTCTACGATTTCGTCAATTGTTTCTTTTTGGATATTTTCCGTTGACAGCACTTTAAGAAAAGTAAAAATCCTGTCCTGAAATTCCAACAGGATACCCGCCAATGCTTTTTTATACAAACTGATAATGTGGATGTGGTTCTGGATTACATTGTCAATATTTTTTATAAAAATAACATCCGCAAACAATTGATTAAGATTTTCTATCAGGGCACCATGTCCACCCGGCCTAAAAAACAAACTGCCATCATCCAGACGGAACGGATTGTTTTGAAGGTCGACTGCAAGCGTATCTGTTGTTTTATGCTGATAAGAATAATCCACATGAATCTGCACATTTGTATTGGCTTCTACCTTTGGCTTGACGTCATTTATAATTTTATCAAAGGAGTCCTGATGTTCTTCAGAAATTGTAAAATGCAAACCGGAAATACCTGACGAAAACGCATACGAACCGCTTTCATTCAAATGTTCTTCTATTGGCGTGGCAATATAATCGCCATATTGATGAAAAGGCAATACTGCTTTAGGTTTGGAGGCAAAATCAAAATGATTGGATGAGAGCAATGATTTTACAAAATAGAAAAAACGCGTGTCTTTGTCCCATTGTTTATACTCGGGATATTTCACCTGCGTATATTCCAAAACCGTTTTATGGAACGGAAATTTTTCTATACCAATCAGGAAAACCGGCATAGCCCCACAACGTTTTCTGTTAATATAGGCATTTATGGTTTCATTGCCTAATTTGTATTCGTTGACAAATTCATTCAGGAATTTAAACATTCTGCTGGCCGCCCCTGAGGCAGGTACAAACTTCTGAATTTTCAGCCTGTCTTTTTTAGATTCAAATAGATTGGCATAATAAACCGCTTCTTCTTCAGAAAGTGGCATAATTCCATCTGTTAATGAAGCCGGCCTTTCTAAAACTGCTTTTGGAATGCCCGTATTAAATACTCTAAGATAATTCGCTACGGTATCAATTTTTATTCCCTGATTGTATATCTGCACAAAATCGTAAGAATCAAATCCCAATGCTTTTGATTTTTCCAAATCTTCCAGAATGGCAATTGCCTTTTGCAATCTTTCTTCTTTATTCCCGGAAAGCAGTATATAAGGTTTTTTATTTTCAATCAGGGCTTCTTCAAATTTCCGGATAAGCATTTCTCTTTCATCAGGCTTATCCCGCAAATCGTCCTTTTCAAAAGGAACGTCAATGTCTGTTAAGAAAAAAAGGTCGTATTTGTGCTTTCGGGCAGCCTTATCCAAAGTAGAATCACAGAAACTGTAATAGATTTCCGAAAAGACTTTGGTACACATTAGATTCGTATCGGCAAAAAGATATTTACCGGATTCAGACAGGGCTTTATTTTCGAGTTGCATTTGCCCGATTGCAATGGGAAGCAAATCTTCCGGTTGGCAAATTTCTTTGGAACGATTCCATTTTTCCTGTAAATAGTCACGGGCAAATTCGGGAATCCATACCGACTGAAAATGTTCTGCCAATTGTTTTGCTAATGTAGTTTTTCCGGTAGATTCCGGTCCATACAATGCTATTCTGATTTTATCTGTGGGCTGCTGTTTAAGATTTTCCTCCATTCTATGTAAGCTAAAATAGCCAAAATTGTAAAAATTACATATTGCAATGACAACATCCCCAATCCTCTATAGGCATACAACGGAACAGCTATGATATCTGCAATAATCCATAGTGTCCAATTTTCAATCTTTTTCATTGCCATATACCACATTCCCGTAAAAAACAATCCTGACGTAAATATGTCGATATAATTCTCAGGTTTGATTTCCTTACCGAACAGGTGATATACGAAATATGTTACAACAATAGTAAGAAAAAATAACAATACCCCAATAATTTTCTGCTTTGTATTTGTCCTTGAAATCTTGACAACATAGTCATCTTCTTTCTTCCTTGACCAGTTAATCCAACCATATATACTCATAACGGAGAAATAAATATTAAGCGTCATATCGGCAAAATAGCCTGCTTTATAAAGCAGATATACCGTGATTACTGTCGCAATAATACCCGTTGGATAGACCCATATATTTTCTTTTTTGGCAAAATAAACACTCAGGATTCCGGTAATAAAAACTATAGCTTCCAGGATAATATCAATAACCGGTGTATTTTTATAGGCATTGAGGAAAAAATCAATCATGAAGCATCAGGTTAGAATTTATAAAAAAATTGGAGTCATTTTCAAAAGCAGTCCCTATCACTACCAAATCTGCTCCGGCGGCATAGGCATCTTCAATTCCCTGGATGTCTTTTATGCCTCCGCCTACAATTAATGGAATTTCTATGTTTTTTGAAACCAGAGAAATCGTTTCTAAAGGAACTGAAAGTTTTGCACCGCTTCCTGCTTCCAGATAAACCAACTTGTTTCCTAAAAATTCACCCGCTAACGCTGTTGCCACTGCAATATCTGAATTGTGCCTAGGCAATGGTATTGTCTTACTCACTGAAGCTACGGCAGTCTGGTTGCCGCCATCAATCAATATATAACCTGTAGAAATAATTTCCAGATTGGTTTTTTTTAAAATTGGTGCTGCCTTGACCTGATGTTCAATTAAAAAATCCGGATTTCTGCCCGACAGCAAAGTAAGGAATAAAATGCCATGGGCTTCAATGGAGATTTGCGACGGGTTGCCCGGAAAAAGCAAAACAGGAAGTGCCGTTTTCTGTTTTAATTCCCGGATGATTCCATCAATAGTATTGGTAAGCACCAGGCTTCCACCAATAAAAATATGCGTAGCCGGAGACTGATTTATCTTAGGAATAATACTTTGTAATGAATCCTTAGAAATCTTATCGGGATCGAGAAGAATGGCCAGAAGCTTTTTTTTCTCTTTTTTGGACTGTAGTATTTCGTTATAGATGTTTTGCATTGGGCTTACTGATTTCCTTTTTGAAAGGCATATACAAGCGTATAATTTTCGATTTCTTCAAAACAGATATCAAATTCTATATTTAGGTTTCCAAAAGTCAGAAGTGCTTTTGCTTTTTTTTCTGTCATTTCAAAAGGTGCTACAAAAATATGGTCTTTGAAGCTGATTCCTTTTTCATTACGGATTTTAAAAATAGCTTCCTTTATGCCCCAGATTACGGTTAATCTGGAAACATAATCGTCTTTTTTTTCTTTATCCAGAAATCTGAATTCGCTTTCGTCAACAAATTTTTCTGCGATAAGCATTACTTTTTCACGGCGAAGCTCAATATCTATCCCCACATTTTCATCACTTAAGATAATTGCAGAAAAATCAAACGAATGGGTAATGGAAATATGGGTTTCATTTTCGAGATGTGGCTTGCCAAATTCATCATAATGAAGCTGCAAATCATTATGTCCTGCCTCCTGGAGCAGTTTCCTGACGCTCAGGAAAGCCCTTTGATGCACTTCTGATTTCATGGATTGCAATCTGCCAAGCGTTTTTTCTTTCAATAGGACTTGAGAAAAAAGCTCGTCAAAAGGTTCCGTGATTTTCCAAATCAGGACTTTTATGGACGGACTAAAATGTATGACTTTATATAAGGGCATTTCTAATTAATAAATAAATCAACCTTGCGGTTTTATACGAGAACCTCAGAAGTAAAATTCGTGGCAGGCTTTAATAATCAAACAATTACCTCTTATTAAACAAACCTTAAATAATTTTTTCCGATTATTTTAATAAAAAGTAATTCCGTAAATTTGCAAAAAATTTGATAATACAAATATATACAAATAGATGAGTACAACGACATTACCTTTTGTGGCTTACAAAGTGAAAGATATTTCTCTTGCAGCTTGGGGAAGAAAAGAAATTGAATTAGCAGAAGCTGAAATGCCAGGTTTAATGGCGCTTCGCAGAGAATACAAAGACGAACAGCCTTTGAAAGGTGCTCGAATTGCAGGTTGTCTTCACATGACAATCCAGACTGCGGTGTTGATTGAAACATTGGTTGCTCTTGGAGCTGAAGTAACCTGGTCATCATGTAACATCTTCTCTACGCAAGACCAGGCCGCTGCTGCAATTGCTGCTGCAGGAATTCAGGTTTATGCCTGGAAAGGACTAAACGAAGAAGAGTTTGACTGGTGTATTGAGCAAACTTTATTCTTTGGTGAAGACAGAAAGCCATTGAACATGATTTTGGATGATGGTGGTGACCTGACTAATATGGTTATTGACCGTTATCCTGAATTGGTTGCCGGAATCAAAGGTCTTTCTGAAGAAACTACAACAGGAGTTCACAGACTTTACGAAAGAATGAAAAACGGCACATTGCCAATGCCTGCAATTAACGTAAACGATTCTGTTACTAAATCTAAATTTGATAACAAATACGGTTGTAAAGAATCTGCTGTTGACGCAATTCGTCGTGCAACTGATTTGATGTTGGCCGGAAAAAGAGTTGTGGTTTGTGGTTATGGTGACGTTGGTAAAGGAACTGCTGCTTCTTTCAGAGGTGCAGGTTCTATTGTAACTGTTACTGAAATCGATCCAATCTGTGCATTGCAAGCAGCTATGGACGGATATGAAGTTAAAAAACTGGATACTGTTATTGCTAATGCTGATATTATCATCACTACAACAGGAAACAAAGATATCGTGGTAGGTAAGCATTTCGAAAAAATGAAAGACAAGACTGTTGTTTGTAACATTGGTCACTTTGATAACGAAATCGATATGGCCTGGTTGAACAAAAACCACGGTGCTTCAAAAATCGAAATCAAGCCTCAGGTAGATAAATACACTATCAACGGAAAAGATATTATCATCCTGGCTGAAGGACGTCTTGTAAACTTAGGATGTGCTACAGGTCACCCAAGTTTTGTAATGAGTAACTCTTTCACAAACCAGACTTTGGCTCAAATTGAATTATGGAAAAACAGTGCTGCCTATAAAAATGAAGTATACATGCTTCCTAAGCACCTGGATGAAAAAGTAGCTGCCCTTCACCTTGCAAAACTAGGTGTTGAGTTGGAAACTTTAAACGAAGAACAAGCTACTTACATTGGAGTAGAAGTTCAAGGTCCGTTTAAGCCTGAATATTACAGATATTAATCTATTTTAGATTTCTGATTTGAGATTTAAGATTTTGGAATAACGAAATCATCTTTTATCTATCGTCTATTATCTTTTATCTTACTTAATATTCTGAATTTAGATTTAAGATAAAAAAACCTCGCTTTAGGCGGGGTTTTTTAGTTATTATAGTTTGGCAAATTTGCCGTCAGGCGTGATTTTATATTTGAGATATTGGGCAAAAGTAACACCTTCTTCATCCGACTTAAAATCTTTGAGATGGATTATCCTGTCAGAATCAATATAAAAATATCTTGCTGACTGCCCTAAATCGCTTCCGTTAAGGTAGGACACAGGTAATTTATCAATCACTTTTCCGTCTTTAATGCTCAATAATACATTCTGGGTTTGACTTTCGGGATATTCGCAGGTCTTACAGTCTATTTTACCTTCATAGAGTACGGAAATTATTTTGAAGTTCTTGCCATCAAAAACCTGAGCGCTTTTGATTTCTATTTTTGACTTCCCGTTTTTTATTTCATTTGAGGGAATGAAGTCTTTAGCTATAAAAGTTTTTGCTTTAGGATAATTTATTGCAATTGTGCTTCTGGCGGGATTGTCCTTATCCTGAAATAAAAAAAAGCTCATCTTATTATATAAAGAATCCTGTAAGGCATCACCTCTTGACCAATCGGCAGGAAATTCATGAAGTACATTTTTGTCTCCATAAGGCAGATTTACTTTAGCAGATTCGCTTATTTTTTTGATAGTACTGACCTGACTGATACTTTTACTACAGGAAAGAGTGGCTATAAAAACGAGTATGGAAACTATTTTTCTCATTGGTAGATGTTATGAATCGAATTACTGTCAAAATCTCCGGAATGCAAATGGTCGTTGTGGTCTCCCGCATATCTGTGCGCATTTCGTAGCCAGGCCTGCTGTGTTGTTCCGGCAATTACCTGGGCAAAATTCCAGTCTACGAAAGCATTTAATAAATCCTGTTCGTTTTGTCGGTTGGCCAGATAGCTAGTGTCTACGCTATCTCCATTGGGGTGTGCCAAACTAGGATAGCTGGTTGCATCGCCAAAACACATTCCTGTTGAATTTACACCTGCTAATCCGTATTGCGATAACACACCCACAAAAGCTGCGAAACAATCCGGATTACAGAATCGTCTTTGCGTATTGGAGAATCCATAGGCAATAACCCTACCGTTTACAGTAACATTAAGCGTATCCGGCATTCTGACCAAAGGTACATTGGTTCCGGAAGCCGTATAGCGGACAATCCTGAGTGCACCCGGAAAAGCTCTGGCATTTCTGTCATTTCTGTGCGTTCCGGTTGTGACAATAGCATTTGCAAAAATATGATTGGTTTGGGCCGCGCCTCCGGCAGGAGCATTTTCTGTACGAAGCGCACCTGGCGGCACTGCTCCAAGTTGCTGTCCGTTATTCCTGCCCATAACCGATGTTTTATCACAGGTAGCAATAAATACTTCATTGCCATAAATATCGTAATGGTAATAGGTAACCTGTGTCGAACTTGGATTTTCAAGCTTGCTGATTTTCCTCCTGACTGTACCGTTCATAGGAAGGAAATTATAGGTGCCATCTGTGTAGGTATTTCTGTTGTTGGTTCTTCCTGATAAAACTCTGGCGTAGATTTCATAAAAATTCCTGTTGCCAACCCGAAATCTTCCCTGAGCATCACTATTCAGGAAAATACCCGCTTCTTTAACTTCTTCTGTACTGTCAGGACCGTAAGCGCAAGGCTCATTATCTGTTCTTTCCACAACTACTTCCAGATTGGCCGTGTGTGTAGCCGCCGCCGCTATATTGGCTGCCCAGGTATTGAAATCGGTTCGTAAGGATGGCCTTAGCTGTAATTTTATAATAGCTTTGTTTTCATGGTCTGCCAGATTAGTATAATGCTCATGTGAACCGGATGGATTTTCGGTTGTTCCCTTATTGTTCAGGGCATCAAAATTGCCGACAACAGCAGTCATTTTTCTCCTGACTTCGAAATTCTGGGTTGACGGATTGAACCACATCAGGTTTAGGGTTTCTGTATTTCCTGTCAATGTATTGTCGGCCGGACGAATCACAACATCTATAGACAAGGTTGCCATATTTTCGGTTTCGATAACCAGATAAACAGTCTTACCCAAAACAGAATCATATGGCAGGTTTTGTCCGCCTTCCTGCTGTGCATGGAGTGAATCTATTCGCGTAAATGCCACATTTGCTCCTTCATTCGTAACAGTCTTTTTTGCAAAATAAACACGGGTTATCTTTTGCAGGCTATCGTCTGGCGTAACTGGCGAATACGGCGGATTCAGCGTTACTGTTTGTCCTGTATCATCAATTGTTATCGGCATCGTTTAATTCATTTAATTGATAGCTTATTGTTTTTCTATAATTGTTACCGAGTGAAAACTCAATCTCGATACTCGCTTTTTTAACCGTTCCGGTATTCATATTAAAAATAAAACTGCCTTCATATTTGTCAAGGCTGGGTTTGTCTTTTTCAGAATCAAATGAAACTTCTTTCTTTTTTATTGACTTAAAAATCATGTCGTTGTAGAATGGCGCAATCATTTTTCCCTTTACTCCAACTTCGAGTTCCCGTTCTTTTAATTTTATTTTTTTTACGCGGGCTTCTTCCCCAATATTAACGACCGCATTTTCCACAAAATTCAAATATCTTACACTTCTTTTTTTCACCGATAAAGGCGTATATCTGTCATAAAACGGATTCAGAAGCAGACCATGCTGTCTATAGTTTTTTATATCTAAAAGAATCCTCCTATCGTTGCTGTAAAACTCCCTGAGATATTGAAACATTTCTTCTACTTTAGGCCCAACATTACTTTTGGCTAATCTTTCTATTTTTTCTTCCAGCCTTTTTTGAATCTGATGCTGGTTTACCAGTTTATTGATATTTAAATGCTCGTCTGTTTCTAGAATTATATCATCATTTACCTCAGCAATACGTCCTAAAAAATCTTTCTCAGTCAGTGAAACGGTTCTGTTTTTATACTCGATATCAAAGACTTCCAACTGGATCAGATAGGT
Organism: Flavobacterium sp. 38-13; assembly: GCF_001899155.1. Lineage (NCBI taxonomy): Bacteria > Pseudomonadati > Bacteroidota > Flavobacteriia > Flavobacteriales > Flavobacteriaceae > Flavobacterium > Flavobacterium sp. 38-13. The sequence goes on along the minus strand of NZ_MKVG01000018.1, from coordinate 75,329 downwards.
TTCAAAATCTTTTTTTAATATTGTTGAGTGTATTGTTTTATTAACTTCACTTTTTAAAACATTGCCGTTTTCTGTGGTTATTTCCATCATTGAAAATTTATAAAACTGCAAATGCTCTTCAAGATACAAGCTGATATCTAATTCTTTTATGCCTTCAACTGTATCGGTAATATTTCGCATAGTAAGACTTTTGCTTTTGAATTATGAAATTTAAAAACGATTACTCCCAATTCATTTTAACACCTTTTTTTCTGTTGGCTATGCAATCTTCAATCGTATATTTTACCGGACAATCAAAACAATCTTTAGTTGCAAAAACATAGCCGTCATTTAGTGTAATTGTATCTTTAATTTTAATCTTCTTTTCGTTTTGGCATATTGAGTTGGCCTGAAATGATGCATAGTCATTTTCTCCAATTTTTATATCCTTTGACCCATAACTGTAAGTCAGCATTCTAACAATATAATCTTTGTTCACCTCTAGTTCATAAGCTTTGGAAGAGGATGTACTTGAATATTTAATGACCGTATTATTACCATTTTTGATGACTTTGTCAATGGCAAAATCCTGTTCTAACACGGATTGATTATTGATCACCTTATTTGAAACCGGAACTTTAATTTTTATGTTTCCTATTTTACTATTGCTTACGGTATAGCATGCTTTACAATTGTAGATTGTTGGCTGGGAAATTTTACCAATGACCTTGTTGTTTTCATATACCAAAGTTGAATCTGCAACAAGAGTGTTTTTCTCTGCTGCATTATGATTTTGGGCCTTGCATGAAAGCAAAATCATACAAGTAATCAATAAACTGGTTGTTATCTTCTTACGCATTCGGTATCGTATTTAAAAAATTCTCTAGTCCATTTCGTATAATTCTTTCTTTCAGCCAAATTATTTTCACCACCATTTATAGCCACGGTAACTAACCTTATATTTTCATCTTCTAGTCCTTTATCCATTTCGGTGAGGGTAGTTGGCTTATAAACTGTAGAAAACCATCCCGCTGAATTAAATGCATGGAATAATTCCTGAGATATTTTTTTTGCAAACGTTTTTAAACCATCATAAAAGGCGGTGTCTAATCCGGCAGTAGTGGCGGCCGGCCTCTTTGCAACACAATCGCCAACACTTTCATAACCGCTCCTTGTGGCTATATAGGTATCATAAAAGGTGGTTGTATTGATATAATCATAGTAAGCCAGGTAATTGTAATCATGCGTTATTTGCTTCATACCTCTACCCTGGAAATCCACTCCTCCTTTATAATTGTCCGGCACAGAAGTTCTGCTTTCATAAGTGTATGTAAAACTTATCGTTTCTAAATACATCTGCCCTATAAAATGAATCTTTCTTTTGCATGTATTAATGTTGAATTTTTTAAACATAGCATTCATTTCATTGACGAATAATTGAATTTTATCTCTATTGTCTGAAATTTTACCGGTAGAAATAGAAATCTCGGTTATTTTTTCACTTCCGTTGTTAAAGAAATGGTCTCGTTTGCTTACATAATTTTGTTTGTCTCTGAGATGATAAATCAGATTTATCATTTCATCCACGGTAATATCCCTATTACAATAACATGGCGTTCCTAAAACTTCAAATCGTTCCTGTTCTTTATTTAAGAACTCATGTGTTTCATCAGGAAACTTTATTTCGTCTGAGGTTTCTGTCACTTCCCCTTTTAAATATACAAAAGCATTTTTACCGGTTCTCTTATCAAATTTTTCTACCAGCTTTTTTAAATCGGCATCTGTTTTGGGCCGTAACGTAATTTCCTGCTCGTATTCACTTTTATCTTTTGTAATTGAAAATTCAACCTTGTCTTTTTCCTGATCTCCAATCAAAAATTTAACCGGGGCATCATAAACAGCTTCCGTATTGGCTAATTTGTTTTCATTGATTTGAACCGTCAGTTTTGCCTTATCACCATGACAATTTGCTACGATGTAAACCTTTTTCCCAATCGTTGCTTTTGGAATTTTTACCATTTCAAATCCATCTTCCTCTTGTTCTTCCCAGGTTACTTTTATCTGATCATTTGGTTTTAAAGCCGCTGTATGATCAGGATCTGTCGCCAGATTCCGAATGGTCTTTTTTTCGGCTTTAAAGGTATCTGTATATTTTTTTTTGACATCGGCAATTTTTCCACCTTTATTTACCGTATAGGTTTCTTCTTTGGGTGTCCATTTAAATTTCTTCTTTTTTTCGGCAAAATAAATGGCAATAACATCCACTAAATGATCAACAACATGTGGCGTATCATATACTTTTTGATTCGGATTTGCTGAATACGATTCGTTATTTTGTTCTTCACTTTGTGCCATTGCAATTTGGTTTTTTAGTTGAAGTCACTTCCTTTTTTATAGTGGGATTTAATTTTCTTTATGAGTTCCGTCCTTATTTTAGGATTCAAATCACTCATGGATTTATTTAAATCTGCATTCAGAACACAATCGTCTTCTTCTGTGCATTTAAAAGGAATGTGATACAAATATTTTTTGTCGTTATATAAAATAATATAAGAGAGCTTTTTCTCTGAATCAGAATTACTGCAATAGGAGAACGGAATAAAAATTACCCTGGCTTTTTTTAAGTTATAAAACCAAATGTTTTTCTCACTAAAAGCAATCATTTCCATTTGATAATCCGGATCATCGAATTGCACATTTAAGGAATGTTTTTTGTTTTTGAGGCTTACATCAATCATTGTTTTATGACCATCAAAAGGAGGCTCATCAGGATTACATAAAGCATTTACGTTTACTGTCAACTTGTTCATTCCGTTGCAATCTTTCCATTCTTTAGAAATTGAGATCGAATCAACTTTTACGACTTGTGATACAACTTCATTTGGAAGAAAAGCAACCAGTAATAAAAGCCTAAGTAACACTTTCACCTTTAAGTTCTCTATAATAGATTGGTAATTCATAATCTTCTTCGTTAATTGTATACTCTATTGGATAAACACTTGAATTTCTTACACTGTAAGCACTAACTTTAACGGCATCTCCCTGATTTCCTCCTAATCCGAACAGATGGGTTCCTTCTTTATTTTTAGCTACGGCAAAAGTGACGTGCTTTTTATTGTTTACGACACATATCGAGCCTAAAGCTAATTTGCCGCCATTAGTGGTTTTAGCCCAAACCGGATCATCAAAATGGTCTGGCAATATGACCGTTTTTCCGTCTTTTACCACTTTCTTATTTCGATATCTTGTATTGGTATGTCCGTAACTGTAAGCTCCGGGATCACATTGGGCAGAAAAACTGTTTTGGGTCAAGCACCAGCCCACAAATGAAGCGCACCACGCATTGGTAATCGTTGCACAGCCGGAAGGTTTGTGTTCCCTGTTTACCTGATGGTAATCATTAATGATAGTATTGCAATGAGTGGCTTCGGTTACTCCTTTTTCCATTTCTTTTCTGGCTGTTGTAAGCCAGGCCTGTTCTTTGTTTTTTATTTTGAAATACTTACCCTCTTCTTTTAAGAAGGCATTTTTGGTGCCTGAACCACTGTCAACTCCCATGTATTCCACATTAGGTTCTGAGCAATTTATTTCTACATAAACCAACGCTTCTTTACTGGCATCGGCTGCAATGAGTTTTGCCAAATCAAATGACAAATCATCCGGTTTTTGGTTGAGCATTAATTTTAAAATGCCTTTATCTTTAAAAGTATCTTTATTTGATAATGTAGCATCAGACGCTAATTTTCCTATTTCCACTTCAAATTCGTCTTTTGCTTTTACATTTTTATAATTCTCCGGTTTTGTAATGGCATCAATATCTTTTAAATCAATAAAACTTATTGCCGTATCCACATCTGAAAGTACTTTTCTGACACCGCTTTTTATTTTTACTTTCAATTTTTTTCCAGCTAACCCAACGGTTTCTATAACTAAGGCAACACCATAACTTAATCCGCGTTCATCTACTTTTGTTAAATTGAAAGTGGTGACATTCTTTTCCGTTTTTAGCTCAAATTTTGCGAAATGGGCATTTATGATTAGTGGAGATGGCTTAATCGCAATACTTTCGACATTGGGTATTGGGCTTGCTACTGCCGTATTAAATTCAGGATTGCAGGTTATCGTTGATTCTTTGACCAGCACTTTCTGGTTCTGTACCTCAGTAGTTCCAAGATTTTCCCATGGACTTAATTTTATCACGCTCATACAGGGTGGCGGCTGCATGTTTCTTGCAGGCCATTTGGGATGTCCACAGGTTCCTTTAAATTGAAGGTTAATCATATTGTTGCCATCGCCTTGTGTAGCCCATAATTGATCCTGAAGCCTCAATTCGTTCGAAGTTACTTTTAATTCACCCAACTGTTGTGCATATTCACATTTTAGCTTGGCGCCATGCATGACTACTTCTCGCTTTTCTGAAGGAGAATCTCCGGAATCCTTTTCTTTTCGTTCCGCTCTTTTCTTTTCGAGTTGAGCCTTGTGCTGTTCTGTAGCCATAACTTATACTATAAATAAGATTATCCTTTACTAACTTTCACATCTTTACCGCCCTGGATTACCGTTAGCGTAGTTCCTCTCAATTTTAAATCACCTTTAGAAGTCTGGATATCCGAATTTCCTGTAATCTGCCTGTAACTTTCTCCAACATTGTCGGTTTTATTATTCTTAACCGTAACATTTTTATTTTCAGAAGATTGAATGTAGTTTTTCCCAATAGTTTCTGTTTTATTGCTACCAACTGAGATATTTTCGTTGGCACCTATTGTAGTGGCCATGTTTTCTCCAACATTGATATCCAGATTTTTGCCCACCGTTATTTTCATGTTATTGGGCGCATTGACATCAATATTGCCTTGCCCGTCCATAAGCCAGGTATTTCCGCTCGGGTCTTCAATAAATACACTTCCGGCCGCATCGTCCATGATAATTTTTGTTCCTGAACGGGTCTGGATTACTTTTTTGTCGTTTCCTGACGTGCTATATCCGCTGGAAGCGCTTCCGTTATACATTGCTCCCAATACAAAAGGTTTTTCTGCATTGCCGCCTTCAAAAGCCACCAATACTTCTTCGCCAACTTCAGGCACAAAATAAAATCCTTTGCCACCACCGGAATGTGAGTTTACCATTCGTATCCAAGGCGTACTTTTACCAGCATCTTTCTGCCAGGCAAAGGCTACTTTAACGCGTCCGAGTCCGGCAGGATCAGCATTAGAAATCACGGTTGCCGGTTGTGATTCAGCTGTTGGAAAACTATGTACATTTCCATAAGGCGGAGCAACAACACTTTCCGGAACAGCATCAAAAGTATTATGATAGGTGCCCGACTCATCACAAACATGCATGATATCGGTAATGATATAATTTCCAAAATTCTGCTCCTGCAGACCATCCAGAATATTTCCAGTCAGGGAAAAAGCAGGTTCCTTAATCGATACTACATCACCAATACGCAAACCGGTCTCATCGGATTCACCTTTGGCCGTAACCATATCTGCGGTTCGCGATTGCAACTGCGTGGTAACACGGTCGATCAGGTGCGTTCTGGAATTCCCTTCTTCTAAAGAATGGGAATACAGCATGGTAGAAGTGTTTGTAAAAAGTTTTTTGGAGGACTCAAAAATCGCTTTTGAATAGCCGTCCTGAGGTTGGTAATCTACTTCGGCCGAGCTGGCTTTCTGAGTATCTCCATTGGATGGGTCATAACCAAGGTATTCAAATCCGAGTGATTTTGCCCTCATCTCAATATTGAAAGAATGCAGACTTCTTCCGTAGTCCAATGTGAAGTTTTTAGATTTCGGTTTGCCAAACTGTAGCTCTTCACCATTAAAAAAGAACCATTGTCCTTTTTTTTGCGCTATCCTGCAAAGGAATGAGAAATCACTTTCCGCATATTGAACGGTATAAGGCAGTGCTGTGTCTTTTGAAATTTCTACAGTCGGTTTCAGACTGTCGCCTGAATAATCTTTCAATATTTCCTTAACTATTCCTGATAAGGTTTCGTCATTGAAGGAACGGGTGTTTGGCGGACCTTCCAGTAAAATTGTAGGGCTATAACCATTGATAATGATACCGCCTGAAGCTCCGGACGTTCTGATCATTTGGGCTTCTGTGATGATTCCGTTAAAAATCAACGGAGAATTTGTCATCATGTTAGAGGGCTTGATATTGATAGTGACTGACTGCCCTACATATTTTTGAGCCTTGTCTATAGCCTGACTTACAAATTCTTTTGGAAGTGGCTGTAAAATAGAAAAATGATGGTGCGAATGCACCTTCTGGTTGATGACAAGTTTAGAAAAGCGGGTCAGGTTTTCTCCCCCAATCTGAATCTGAATCTGAGTGCTGATCGACATAGCATTAGATTTTAATGGTTAATAGATTTCGAGGGGGGAAGTTTGTCGAATTATGTGTAGTGAATTTACTGTTTTTATGGCTTAAAATTGATTTCTTTAACTTTTTATTAAGAAAAAATACTATCGTAACATTCTGGATATAAAACCTTAACGCTATTTAAAACAAAAAAAACTTTTTTTAAAAAAACTTCGTAAAATCGCTATCTGGTTTTGGCTTTTGGCTTATTATTTTTTTCTGCAATTTGGATTGGTATTTTATAAAACTGTATTCTTTTGCCGTTGAAAATTGTTCCCATCTGACAGACACAGAATCTGAAAGCGTCTTTTTATTCTGGTACAATTCAATCTCAGAAGACGATCTTTCATTGGTTTCTGAAATGTCATATTTAAGATATTTCTGATTGGCTTTAGCCTTTGTCTTCTTATAATTTTCCCCTTCTGCTTTTAAGAAATCACCTTGCTTGCTATAAGAAAAAGTGACTTTTTGCTGAAAAAACTGAGAATCGGTCTGGTTGTTTTTGTTTTTGGTGGCAATTTCCAAAAGTTTAAATCCTTTTTCTGATTTAGTTTGTCCCCAGTTTTTACTTAACGGCTCAAATAGTGGCTGATAATCGCCTAGACCATCTTTTGTCAAGGCTGCTAATTCAAGAACCGAATTTTCCTGTAATACTTTTTGCATCAGGAATTTATAGTAGGATTCATTTACGGTATAGCTATCATCATTAACAAACACCTTATTTTTTTCAAACCGAACCCTTATGGTTTCTTCAGGCTGCGTATCTTCTTTGTAATAAAAATCAATTGCGTTTGTATTTTTTGGTGTTTTTTTAAAAGTATACCGGTATTGCTTTTCGATTCGCTTTGGGTCATCTTCAGCAGCTTTGTAAATAAAGATTGTGTCATTATTTTTAGGGAAAATACCATAAAAATTATCGGTTGTTTTCTCTCCATTTTCAACCGTAATCTGCTGTACCCATGCTATAGTGTAGTTTTCTGAGGTCATTTTTGAGACACAAAAAGACAATAGCAGTGTACTGAAAGAAAGGATTACCGTTGTAATAATTTTATTTTTTAACTTCAGTTGCATTGGTTAATCTTGTTGGGGTTAGTTTCCAAAAAACACTTTTTCCGGCAGCAATAGTTCCGGATATTCCATTTGTGGTTTTGACACCTGTATCATAATAAAAATTACCACTTGTCCAATTGTTCGTATCTGTAAAGTCAGAAGCAGGGATGGCGTATTTTATTCTATCGGCAACTTCTACTTCCTGAAATAGTGGTTTGCCGTCTTTTCCTTTTTCCTGTTTGCCATCTTTTCCTATAACAGGTTTTTTGACTTTCTTTTTAGTGTGTTCGTGGGTTCCTTTATCTGTTTTGGCATCGTGATTTTCTTTATCCTTGTATCGGGCAGAAGTTCCGTTAGCTTTCAAAAACTCATCGTAAACATCTTTTGGAATCTCAACAAACTTATATTCATCGAATTTATTCTGTCCTAATTTGTTATAGGGATTGGTTTCAGAATTTCCCCAGGCTAAAAAGTCGGTTCCATCCCAAAACTCAGCTCCTTTTGTCAGGTCATCTTTATCTTGTAAAACATAAAAAAGTGCCTGTCTGGTTAATTTTGATTTGTTGTCTTTTTTGGTCTGTGACAATTCTGTTTTATTTGGAACAGATGAATATCCTGTGGAAAGCAATTTTTTCCATGTTGTTTTTGTATTTTTTGCCCGATTAAAGCTGGCATAAGCAATACATTTCAATTCTTTCAGATCTTCTTCACCTGCCTCATGGCTGACAATGTATGCTACATAACAAAAATCAGAATGTGTAATATTTGTCCCGTTTTCTTTCAGAAGCTCAGCATTTTTGAATACCTCAACCGGTTTTCCCTTGGAATCATTTTTAGTTTCTTTTCCGGAGCATACATATACGTCGTTTACACTTCCTTTATATTCTTTCTTATCGGCCTTTCCTTCAAAAGTGCCATCTGTATTGTAGAAATGTCCGTTTACTAAAACTTCTTCCTCCTGAGGTACCGGTGCTGCGACAGCGGCAACTTCAGCCGGGGCACTCCTTTGCCCGCTATCAGTAATTTCTATGGTGCTTCCACCATAATTGCACGGAATCGTACTTTTTTTCAACAGCGGAAATTGATCCTGAACTTTAAGTGTTCCCACATCTTTCCAGTCTCCGAGTTGCATTACTGAGGCACATGGAGCGGCACTATTGGGGCTTTTGATACAGGTTCCCATAAAAATAAGGCTTCGCATGTCTTTTTCAACAACCGTAGCAGTCAATTTATCCTGGGTTGTAGGCGTGTCAAAATTGACCTTCAGGATTCCCTGCGGATTTGTACAAAGCGTACATTGTATTTTTGCCATATCAATGACAAGCTTGAGATCTTCAGAGACTTTATCCTCTTTTTCGCGCTCTTCCCGCTTTTCGGCTATTTCTTTTTTATTATTTTCTTTGACATCTTCCATGGCAACATATTTTGTGCTTTTTCTAACCTAAAAAAAGCGTGGCATATTTTACAGATTGCGTATCATCTTCAATTTCAATCAAAGCTTCCTGCAATTGATAATCTTTGTATAGCAGTTCTCCTTCGTATTTATTTATGTTTTCCGACCTGCCTTCTATTTGATATCTGACCCATTCTTTCTTTTCCGGATGAATCTTTTCTTCCGCTTCACAATTTTTAAAATCATCGACTATTTTTTTTCTGACTATCGGCATTTCCCATAAAAGATAATTGCCAAACAAACCATGAAAATAAAGTCCGAACATTTTATAGGTCGACAAAAATTCGATTAGTCTGGTTTCATCATTCAGAATTTTGGAAATCTGACTAAAATAGTTTTGTATAAATTTCCCTTCATATTCAACTTCAAGCCTTTCCCTTGTTTTATCCCATCTGGAACTCAATTCTTCCTTATTAAAGATACGTACAATTTTTCCTGTATAATCTACTCCGGCTTCTATTTCGTCAAAGGCATAACCAATTTGTTTTATCAGATATTCATCAGCTACTGCTACATTACTTTTGATAGAAATTCTGGCCGTAAAAATCTGATAAACGTCCAAATACCCTTCTTTACCAATTGGCATAATCTGTACTTCCCTAATATACGATTTGTGAACCGGACTTCTCTTATTCGAAAAATCGTCAACTATTGTTTCAAACCGATAGCTATATCGTGCTCCAACCTTAGGCTCGAGATGGTATTCTCTTAATCCGTGAACTATTGAAATCATTCTTTATAATCTTAATATTCACCTCTAATTCTATTCTTTGCAGGTTCCATACCAAACCAGTCTCTTGATGCCGACCAATGGAAATATTGGTTACGCAATTTTCTCAGGAGCGTCTGCGGATGATAGGCTGTCACCACAACTTCTTCTATGTTTATAACATTTGGATCGGGATCCGGTTCCGGTTCCTGCCCCAATCCAGGAGGCATGGTTGGCCAGTATTGCTTTTGCCCGTCAAATCCCGTTGCATTTTGTTCTTCGTAAACTTTGCTTTTTTCCAGTTCTTCCAACAGTTTTTCCAGATTTTCTCTGTTGATTCTTTCCTGTTTCCTTCTTGCCAATTCTTCGTCACTGACAAAATCCCATTCCGGAATTTCATCTTTCATATAGCCTTCCAGATATGTTTTTGCCTGTTTTAATATCTGATTACCTTCAACGCTGTATTGGATTGTAAGGTCATCAATCAGTGCATTACTTTTTGCCTGGGTTTTCATCATGTCCTTGCCAAATTCTTCCATGAAATGTAATGGCAAATAGCTGTATTCTTTTCTGACATATCGTGTTCCGCTCAGCTTTCTGTATACAATTCCACTCGTTAAAAAATTCCAGAACTTGTTGTTTATTTCTATCTGGTCATCATGATACCAACCTCCGGCTATTAATTCCTGCCTGTATTTTTCCAGCTGCCACAATGGTTTGTGGTTTGATGTTTCTATTTCGTCTTTATACTCCGTTTCATTTTCATAGGCGCCGCCAATGTCACAATGCACACCCGGGAGGTTTTTTTCAATCGCCCTGTCCTTGATTTGTCGGATTCGGGTCAGCGAGAAATTTTTCCGGTGTTCGTCTTTTGCTGTGAAATGCACCATCTTTTGGAAATAGCCCAAATTATTCAGTTGCAATTCTTCCACGTCATTATCAAAATGAGTGGAGAATACTTCTTTTGCCGCTTTCTTAAAAAAGCTGTCATCTTTCAATTCACCATTAACATCATATTCTCCCAATCTTCCTCCTCCTTCACCATAGGAAGAAACCGTATCATAAATCCCGATGAATCGTACTACAAGTGTGATATCTTCCAGTTCTTCAGCGGTTATATCTGTATTTTTCAGGATGCTATACCCCAAATGTCCCATTCTTGGCAGTTTTCCTTCCACCAAAACTTCAGAATTTACTTCCAATCCATCTGCATCGCCAATGGTTCTCCTGTATTTTCTAACCGGCATTCCTTCAGAATACGGGTCTATAGGATAATAACCGTCCGGCATATTGAATGGCTTGGGTTCATATGCTTTTTTGACATTTACTTCATGTACAAAATTTCGTGCTGAAGCAGCACCACGGCTAAAACCAAAAGCATCGACCGTTATTTTGGTCAGTACCTTGTTTCTGTTATTACCTTTTCTTTTTTCTTCATTAATCTTATTGGCCATGATTTCGCAAGCCTTTCTTACTTTGGCCCTGACTCCGGTTAATCCTGCTCCAAAAGCAAAACCATCCTGGCTGTCTTTTTGCTTGTCATCTGTTCCCATACCTTCAACATAGATACGGTATTCCTTGTCACAATACTTCCACATCCGGGCTACATTTGTGTAGTCGTTACTGTAGCTGTTGTCGGTTCCCATTTTGTCCATATAGGTTCTGTGGGAACCGATTAAGTATTGTTCATATTCTGTAGGATTTGCAGGAACGCCTTTTTTCATCAGCCTTTTATAAGCTGCTTCATCTCTTTTTACCGATTCCGCTATCTGCTCATCGGTCAAATTTTCGACACCGCCGTTCCTGTATTTCCTTCTAAGTTCCGTGTTTGTTTTATTGTTTAAAGTTCCATCAATAAAGACGCCAAAAGTCATTTCCAGCTCTTCTTCAGGACCTTTTGATTCACCGGTGTTATATACAAAACTCTTACCCATGGCTATTCTATTAATCTGTCAAAAATTTCAAATCTATTTCTTACGCGATTTGAAAATATTGATATTGTTTTCTTTTAATGCTATTGTTTTATCATCTGTTTTCAGCGTAACCGTCAGATATGTGTTTGTTTTATTTACCGTAAGTACCAGCGTTGCTTTGGCATTCGGGTCTTTTTCATAGATAGCAGCAAATGCATTAAAGATTTCTTTTTCATTAAAATCGAGAGAACCTCCATAAAGCTGTCCTTGCTGGTCGTGCCATCCCAAACTCAACTGCTTTGGTATAGCTCTTTTGGCATATGTTTTTTCCGGAAGATTTTCAGGAAAGATTTCATCTCGTTCTCCATTAAATAAAGTATAGCTGAAATCGGCTACTTTTCCGCCGTTATCTACAACAAAGTCAATTTTCCAATCGTACTGTTTTCTATAAGTGTCCCATAATCCGAAGGGAATCGGTTTGTTTTGATTTGCTTTCTGAACTTCCAGCGGCACAAAACTTTCTTTAGACATGATTCTCTTGACATTAGCTTCATCAAAAAGAAGTTTGTCATGGCTATCCAGTTTGTCAATTTCTTCCTGCGGAATCGTAATTTTCTCTGCCTGATATCTGCCTATTTCTACTTGCTTCCCCGCTCCGGCCAACCAGATTACGGCTACTCCACCCGGCGCAAAACCTACAATTATGGTTCTATAATTTTCTTTTCTTCGGCCCCATTTCTTATTATTTTCTTCGTAGCCTTCCTTAAAAAGCTTTACCATTTTATCATGGTCAATTTCGGTATCGATGTCGTAGAAAATATTTTCTGCATATGAAATCCAGGTTACATTAAGCCGGTTTGGAACAGGTTTCTCGCCTGAGCTCATTCCGCTTCCTAATTCTCCCCAGTTGCCTGCATCAGGACCAAGACTCAAACTCACATAGCTCCCGTCTTTGGCTTCGAGTCCACCTCTGTAGACCTCAACAGGATACCCTAACGGGCTATTGATGTTTTCTTCCCAGTAAAATTTTTCTACATTCATTGTTTTTGTACTATTGTCTTTAAGTGCTTTGTCTTTATCGTTTTTACTTGTGTTGTTTTCTTTGCAGGAACTACTGAAGGCCAGCAAGAGCAACAAGAAGAAAAAATAAGATTTCGCGATTTTCATTTGTATGATTTTGGCCTCAATGTTTATCCTTTATTCACTTTAGCATCTATAGCTCCCAACACTTTGGCAACACCGGCACTTTGGAAGAATATATCTCCCTGTTCTGCCTTGTGTGTCGTCGTTCCGGTACTTTCTTTCAGGTCACCGCTTACTTTGACTGTTTTATTCTGGTCAATCGTTTCAAATGCTTCCTGAGCCTGCAGCTTATCTTTTAATGTGACATTGGTAGTCCTGTTTTCGCCAATGTTTGTAATCATGTCCTTACCTACAGAAATATTAAAGTTTTCGCCAATGGTAAACGTCATGTTTTTTGGAGCATTTACATTGATATTTCCTTTTCCATCCATAAGCCATGTATTGCCACTCGGGTCTTCAATAAAGATACTTCCTTCGGCATCATTCATGATTACTTTCGTACCAGAACGGGTTTGGATTACTTTTTTATCATTCCCAGAAGTGTGATATTCGCTCAAGGCAGAACCATTATACATAGCGCCCAATACAAAAGGTTTTTCAGCATTTCCTCCTTCAAAACCAACAAGGACTTCCTCACCTACTTCCGGAATAAAATAAAATCCTTTTCCTCCTCCGGAATGCGGATTGGTCATACGAATCCATGGTGTATTGGCACCTGAATCTTTTTGCCAGGCAAAAGCAACCTGAATTCTTCCCAGTCCGGCCGGATCATCATTTGAAATTACAGTAGCCGGCTGTGATTCTGCAACCGGAAAACTGTGTACGTTGCCATAGGGTGGTGAAACGACCGTATCAGGCACAGCATCAAAAGTGTTGTGATAATTTCCTGACTCATCGCAGATATGCATAATATCAGTAATGATATAACTGCCAAAATTTTGTTCCTGTAATCCGTCCAAAAGATTTCCTGTCAGCGAAAAAGCCGGCTCCTTGATGTTTATTACGTCGCCTATTCTTAATCCTGTTTCATCAGAATCGCCTTTTGCAGTTACGAGATCCGCAGCACGAGACTGCAATTGGGTCGTTACACGGTCTGTCAAATGGGTTTTTGAATTTCCTTCTTCCAAAGAATGGAAATACAGCATTGTTGACGAATTTGGAAATAGTTTTTTTGACGATTCGAATACGGATTTTGAGTAACCTTCGGGCTGATAATTCGCTTCTGAAGAGCTTGCTCTTTGGGTTTCACCATTGGATGGATCGTAACCCACATATTCAAATCCAAGAGATTTGGCCCTCATTTCAATATTAAAGGAATGAAGTGACCTGCCATATTCTAAAGTAAAGTTTTTAGATTTCGGTTTACCAAATACCAGTTCTTCTCCATTGAAATAAAACCACTGTCCTTTTTTCTGTGCAATCCTGCATAAAAAAGAAAAATCACTTTCCGAATATTGTACCGTATAGGGTAAAGAGGCATCTTTTTGTACGGAAACGGCCGGTTTAAGACTATCAGCGGAATAATTACCTGTCACTTCCTGAACGATATCCGCAAGCGACTTATCAGTATATGATTTCGTATTAGGTGTACCTTCCAATAAAATAGTCGGACTAAAACCATTAATAATTATACCTCCGGAAGCTCCAGCTGTACGAACCATCTGAGCTTCGGTAATAATACCATTGAAAGTTAATGGAGAGGCCGTCATCATATTGGACGGATTGATTGTTATTTTTATGGCTTGCCCAATATAACCTTGAGCCTTATCAATGGCCTGGCTTACAAATTCTTTAGGTAAAGGCTGCAGTAGTGAAAATCTATGGTGCGTATGCACTTTTTGATCGATCACTAATTTTGAAAAACGGGTAAGTGTTTCTCCTGCTATTTCTATTTTTATCTGAGTACTGATTGGCATGACTCTACTTTTTTTAATAAACTGTTTTTATTTCTTATCGGAAACCGTCTTTGGAATTGATTTTAGTTTTTCCTTCGCTCTAGCATAATCCGGCTGTATTTCCAATGCTTTTTTATAATCTGCAATTGCCTGTTCTTCTCTGCTTAATTCCAAGTAAAAGTCCCCCCTGTTTGTCAGTATCTGAGCGCTTGGAGGTGCTGCATTTAAAGCCTGTTCATAAGCTTTCAGGGCTTCATTCTGCTGATTCAGTTCTCTGAATAAGGACGCTTTAAAATTATAGCCGATACTCCAATTTGGATAGGCCGAATTGAGCTTTTCTATTGTTTTTAGCGCTTCCTCAATTTTGTTATTTTCCGCCAAAGCTGTTGCTTTGTTTATGTAAAACCATTTGTTACCCGGATTGATAGCCAAAGCTTCATCAAAAAGCAGTACGGCTTCATCATATTTTGCTTCTTTGGTTTTCAGCTTCCCGATAAAATTCTTGATGTCGGCGTTTTTCGGATATTTTTTATCCATTTCAACAGCCAGTTCCAATGCTTTTGAAGCATTATTTTCACGAATAGCCTGACTGACTTTCTTGTTGATGTCTTGTATTTCCTGAGGAAAGGTTTTAATCCTTGCAGAAAGTTCCGCATTTTCAGCTTTCATTTCCTGAAGATAGGCATTATCAAGATCAGAAACGGCATATTTTTTTTCTTGACCATGTAACTGTATAGCCAAGAAAAAAAACAGGAGTATGTATTTTTTCCCAATCTTCATCTTTTTCTGATTACCATCCGGGCTTCAAATTACTGAGCCCTGATTTTTCCAAAGGCACAAAAACATAGGTTGCCTTATAATTATCTGTGAAATGCTTGTCGCTAAACTTTCCTTTTCCGTCAATAGTTTCTGTAACAATTACCAGCTTTCCGTTCTCTACATATCCATAGCTGTAAACTGCCACATCACGGGGTATGGTAATACGTTCTATCACTATTTTATTGCCCTGAAGACGATAATATCCTTCCAAATGGGTTTTAAATCCAGCTTTATTGGTTGAAGCAATATGTTCTTTAATGCTTTCGAGATAGTCCTCTTCCCTTTTTATTTTGCTATCCAAATCAACAGTAAGATTTGCTTGCCCGGTATTGTAAAATTTATAGAAAATATGCTCATCAGCCTTACGTTCTCCCGTATCCTTATTCCAGATAGATTCTAAAACATAAACTCCGTCTGTTCTCAAAAGCGCATCCGGAGCAAGGGTGAAATTTTCCTCAAACAAATGATAGTCATTCCTGACGTATACCTTTTTGGAACAGGAAAAAAAAAGAGCCGCCAGGAGCATCATAATCCATAAATTATTTTTCATTAAAATCCTGTATTAATATTAGGTCCTATCTGTACTTCCCAATAGTTTGGTCTTTCAGACGGGATCAGGTGAAAATTTATAAATCGGTGTATCATATCCTGCGAATACATATGGCCTTGGCCAATTCCATTGATTCCTATACTACCTTGTGGCGTTCTTGCATGAAAAGAAGTTCTTCCCTGGTTTAGGTCAAATGAATGTGCATTAGGATTCCACGCAACTCCATCTCTTTTAAAATTTAAAAAATCCTGACCAACTTCAGTAGCTGTAGTAGGCGTATAGTTGAATGCCTTATCCTTGAATTTTTCAAATCCGCTGCTTCCAATATGTCGCTGTTCAAAATCAGCAAGACTTCGTTTAGCAGCTTCAGAATCAGTAACACTTTCAGAATCAGTGTCAGCTGTAAAAACATCACTGGCAATAATCATCTGATAGTTGCTTCTGTTATTTCCCAGGATCACCTTTCCACCTCCGGTCCACCAACGATCGTGTCCATCGGCAATACCAATTTTCTTAAAACCGCCAAAGTCATTGTAGAACTGGAAACCGAAATTACCGGCTCTTAGCTGTACAAAACCTACCTGCTGATTCCTGTCGTTATTGTTCAGGACCATGCTGGTTCCGAGTGTTCCTGAATATTTATAGGTGTCTTCCATTCCTGTTCCGCTATCCATATGTAAAGGATAGACAGACATTGGATTGGTACGACCCCCACCAACTGTCAGTTTCCCGGTCATGACAACATCAAAATTCATGGCATTACTGCCTGAAAGCGCTCCCATACCTCCATTATAGGCATTGATGGCGATGTTAACACCCGGATCAACCGGACCAAATCTTCTGCTGACACCCACGCCGGCTGTACCGCTAAAATATGATTTTGGACCTCCGCCGAAATGCCAACTCAACCCTATAAAAAATTTAGTATTAAGTTCGTCCATAAAATTTATTTTAGAATTTCAACGGCCAGTTTCTTACAAATTGAGAACCGTTCATATTAATTTCTTTTGCTGAAATCACGATTTCAATTCTCATGGACATAGTATTATAGGCAACAAAAGCCTCATCATATCGAATGCAATAGGCTTCTTTAAATTGAAGCTCCCTCATTTTCGATATGGCGTCACGCCTGTAAAAAGTCAGTTTACCGTTTTTAGTCTGGGAATTGCTTACCATCCAATCAAACAGCATGGTACTTTTTGTAGATTCTACAACGATTCGGATTTTTCCGCCAGCCGGATCAGCAGACGGCTTTCCGCTTTTATCTGTATCTTGACCAAGAGTGCATTGAAATTCCAAAACATTCAATACCTCTCCATCAATTTCAAGCTTTGCTAAAAATGACATAAGTAGATAGATTTAAATAATTAAAAAAACTGCAAATAGTACGATATAATGATAAAGGGAATGTAACAGCACAAACCCTTTATCATTAAAAACTTGAAAGTAATTCTAATTGAATTAAACCCATTCGTTAATGTGCTCACCGCCACCCATAGAAATTTCTTTTGCAGAAATTGTGAAGGTTTCAGTTAAAGGATTTCCATCCTGAGCATCGAAAGACTCTCTGTATTTTACAAGATATCCTTCCTTGAAGTTCATTTCTTTAAGTTTAGCGTCGGTATCGCGCTTAACATACTGGATTGATCCGTCTTTTCTCTCGAAGTTGTTAGTCATCCATTCAAAAAAGAATGAATCTCCGGTTGATTCGACAGTTAAATTGATTGTTCCTCCGCGTGTAACAGAAGATGGGCGACCACTAGCATCTACTTCTTGATGCAAATCATACGAAGCGTTCAAAATGTTTAATTCCTTTCCGCCAACTTTTAGTTTTGATTTGAATGACATAATAAAAAAATTTAAAGATTAAAATTTATTAATTGTGATAGAAGTTGGGGGGATTTTCTATTCTACTATTCTGATTTTCAGTTACTCTAAGATATTAATTTTTTAAATTCCCTGCAATTAATTTGAGGTTAAATTATCAAGAAATTAATGCTAATACATTGTTTTTTAACATTATAAGGATGTTTCAGCCCAATCTTATTTTGATTCAGCATATTCAGTATCCCAATCATTACCGTCATCACCTTTTTGGCCATCCATTTTGATAAGGAAATTCTTAGCCGGGAAATACGGTTTCAATCGGATATCCAAAAATATTCTGTCTTTCTGATTCGGATCCTGTTCAAATCTCTTGATTTCAAAATCTTCAATAAGCTTGTCTGGTCCGGCAACATTGTCTAAGAATTTGACAATCTGGTTCAGGATTTCCTTTCTTGTTTTGGCATTGAAGTTTTCAAAAGCTCTTCTGTTTAGGAAATCCATCAGCACTTTGGTCACATAGTCAAAAACCCTTACAACAGAATATGTCTGAAGTCCAAGGTTGTCACCGTTGAAAAGCGTTTTGCCCGAAAAAGCCATAACTTTTCCATACTCGTTTACCATCGGGATCAATCCTAAATTTTCAAGGTTGGCAATTTCGCTCTTCTTTAAGTCGAATTTTACTCCGTCAACCTCGTTGATTCCTCCGTATTTCTTACCAGCAGTTACCTGAGACATCAAAGTGTTGTATACTTTTCCTGCCAATGCAGTCGATGGCGGAATAAATAAATGATCGTCTTCTTCGATTTCATCATGTTTTCCACGACCTACCAGCCAGTTACATGCCATCATTACATTAGAACGATAGGTGTCACCACCTGTCAGGTTAGCTGATTCAAACATTTCCATAACATCATCCGGTTCATCCAAATGCTGGAAATCTGTAATCAGCATTACTTTATTATCATAAGCAATCTTTGCCCATTTTTCAATAACCTTGTTCGAGCCCAAATAGCCGGGGATTACTAAAAGCGAGTAATTTTGGCGTAAATCCAAACGGTCAAATCCGTTTACTAATTCTTCCTGAATGTTATCGATAAAACGAGAATTGTCAAGATCTTTCAACTGGTCCAATTCTGCATTCATGATGGACACATTCTTAACTTTACTTTCTTCAGTATTTTTATAGAAAAGCGAAAGTGTTCTGTAGTTTTCTTCCAGTTCTTTTGACTCTGCAACAGCAATAGCAAGGTTTTTCTTTAGCGTCTGTTCAGCTATATCTGATTTTTTAGCACTTTCAGAAACCAAATCCAACAGATTGTCTGTGGTCTTTAATGATTCTGCCCAAAGCTTAAGCACTGTTTTTAATGCCTGGCGCTCTGCTTTTTTGCTGCTTTCGCTTAAGAAAATATTTTTACGTGCTTTACGCTCAGGGTTTAGGTTCTGGACACCTTCAATAGCGCCTTCCAATAAATCGAAGCCTCCGTACTGTATAAAAGATTCAACATTTTGTTCCAGTGTTCTGGTTGAACGTTCCTGATTCGCCAATGTTGTATTTGTTGCTTTAGTGTTTTCTTGATTTGCCATGGCTTAATTATTTATCAGATTGTTCAATTTCTTTTATTAATGCTTCAATAGTATCAATGATCGACTGTCTTGCATCAGGATCCTGAAGCGCCAATTTTAAAACCTTATTGGTTTTTAATTGTTTGATCATTTTTTGATATTGTTCGTTTTTAGTTTTTAAATCTGTCAGAAACGGACTTTGGGCTATAAGACCATTAATAGAAAAGTCTCCAATATTTTTAAATCCTAATTCTTCACGCGTAACTTTACCGTCTTCATCTTCGAAAGCCACATTGATTTTTGGATCAAAATGTTCAAAAACCTCATCCATATTTTTTAAACCTGTAACGATTTCCGGACGCACAGGCGTATTAGGCGTTAATTTTTGGGCGATTAAAGTTTTATTTTGTGGGATTTCGAGAATGCTTTCCTGACCTTCCTGTCTGACTTCGTTACCCCCGATTCCATAACTGTTTGAAAATGAATTTGCCATGCTGTCTAGTATTAAATATTAATTTTATAGTATAGAGAAAGAGCTTTAAAAAATTGTTTTGTATCTGTAGTTCAGATTGATAACTGTTACGCATCCGTCCTGGTCTCTTTGCAATTCGATCTTTTTGATGTTGATATTTCTGTCACGAATTGCATCATCAAGCTCTTTCAGTGAAATTGTTTTCCCATTGCGAAGCTTAACCAGTGGCAGATCGTCCTCGCAGAAATAACGTTTTACATTATCAAAAGAAAGTTTGTCTTCACAAATGCCCATCAATATGGCTTTGAATTTCTCCTCATTAATTCCGGCAATTTCGGCACTTCGTTTTGGCGCTTCCGGTAATTGCTTGAAATATTCATCAACGATATCGGCTCTGGAACTGCTTCTTCTTGCCAATCTTTCAGAAACAACATCTTTAGTTTCTTTTTTGGCAGGTAGTACTGTTATTTTTTTCTGCTTTACATATTTAATATCGCCATTTACAACCAGCGACACTATTTTTTCTCCCGGAATCCTGTATACATAGGTAGGATTCTGATCAATCGCATCAATTTTGATTCCGTCTCCAAATCTCCACTCCCATGATTTGGCATGTGCTGTTGAGTCTCTGAAACGTACCTGTTCGCCTTCATATACTACTGTAGGAGCAAAAAATTTAGGCAATAGACTTTCATCAATCACATCATTCTTTGGAAGAATGGTAATCGTTTTTTCAATTGTACAGCTGTTGTTAACCAAAAGCTTTACGGTGTATTTTCCTGGCTTAGAAAATGAGTGTGCTACTTTTGAACGGTAAGAAATTTTACTCCCGTCCCCAAAATACCATCTCCACTCATAGGAATTAGGGGTAATATCTGAAAAAGTGATTAACTCACCTGCTTTAAATGTAGGAGCATCGATTTTGAACTCCTTTACGGTGCAAATCGCTTTATTGTTTATCTTAAAGGCCAGCAGCCCACATGACATGACAAAAATTATAAAGAAGAACAATATAATTTTTCCATCAAAATGGGTTTTTATTTGATTACTCTTATTCATTTTATAATTATTAATTATAAATTGCTGGGGGCGATAAATAAGCGAAATTTGTCTTATTCCAAATTTATAAAAATTTCCTTTGGTTTTTCAAGTTAAAATAGTTTATGAAAAAAATTATTGTTAAAGTCACAAGGATTTAACATATGCTTAAAGCGCGAACACTTGATTTTCCTGCCTTCCTAATTAATGATAATATTTTGTTAAATTCACTTTGTCTAAGTGTTAATTGTGAATTTAATGGGTAAAAAGTATTAATTTAACATCATGGAAATGGATATTAAATCCTAAATGTATAAATTAGTTCCCAAAATTTTTATATTTAGATAATCAGCTTCCCCCTTCAAAAGCTCAACGAATATTTATCTATCTAGTTAAGAGTTGCAGAACTAAAACGCCATTTAATATGTTTAAAAAGTTTATTTTTTTAAGCCTTATGAGTGTATGTTTTGTCTCTTGCCTGCCTAAAAAAGACTTTGTCATTACCGATGATTTCGTTAAATCGCAAGCTGGAAACAATAAGAAAAACTCAAATGCAAAATATTCCTACAGTACTACTTTGAGCGACGATGACCGAAAGTATTTTGCAAAAAAATTGGAAGTAAGTGAAACAGAAATAATAAACGAAAAACTGTACATTTTTATAAAAAGCTGGGAAGGCACGAAATATATTTACGGGGGAGAAACACGAGCTGGTATTGATTGCTCTGCTTTGATGCAGGAGCTTTATTCACATGTATATAAAAAAGAACTCCCGAGGACTGCTTCAGAAATGAGCATGGACAACAGGATTGAATTGTTTAAGTCAGACGAAAAATTACGGGAGGGAGATTTGGTTTTCTTCAGGATTACCGATGAAAAAATTATCTCTCATGTTGGAATTTATCTCAAGAACAATAAGTTTTTTTCAGCAAACCTGGTCGGAGGTGTCGAAATCTCAAGCTTAAAAAAAGCATATTGGAAAAAAAATTTCGTAGCCGCTGGCAGATTTAAGCAATAATTAGCTATGACAAAAAATCGATTTTTTATAGAAAATCATAGAAACCTGACACCTTTCGACCTGAAGGCCGAACTGTTATTTGATGCGCTTCTGAAAAACAAAACAGACGACCTGGATATTGTCCTGAAGGCAAATGGCGTTTTTTACAGAAAATTCAGCAAGGATACGATGAGCATCACAACAGATGTGAACGATTCGGACATCCTGCACATCAATACCAGCCGTGACGGTTTTTATGATATATTGCCGGAAAGCATCACGCATAATTACAGAAACCGTGACCAAAGGCACGACCCTTCGCAGGAATTCAAAATTCGCAAAAAAGAAGAAAAAGAAGCCCGTCATTTCTATAATCCTTTAGAAAACGAGCTTTTCCGGTTCCGCCATCAGATAGAAAGGCATGAATCTGATTTTTTCTCCAAATTAAGCACTAACGGAATTGCCGACATCATCCGAATGATTTTAGGCATCGAAAAGAACATTCCGGATGTATTGACCGTAAAAATGTTTTATGCGCTGATGAAACTCAAAGGAAATTCAGGTCAAAACATTTCCGATATCAGCAAAATGCTGGAAAAAATATTGGGAGAAGAAGTGAGTTACACGTCTAAAAACATCCAATTGGAAAACGGCCATGATATTGAGGAAAATTCAGGCGAAATGATTATGGGCATCACCACTACATTGCAAAGCAACCAGGAAATATTTTTGAAAAAATATAATTTCATCGTTGGACCGTTAAAAAATCCTGACAATCTTCCCGATTATTTTGACGACCACGTATTAGAGAATTTTTTGACTACGTTCTTCAACCTTTTTCTGCCTTTCCAAATGCAATACTCATTTGAAATCCAATTGAATTCAGAAGACGAACTTTTTGCAATGGACGATACGATTTATAAATCAAGACTCGGAATATCAACAGTAATATGAGAAAATATCTAAACCACATCGGAGGAACCGAAACCTTAGTCTATATCTTTTTAGCCATTGCAGTAGCGATGATTATCAGCATGTTTATTGGGATGAAAACGCCCAAATTCAGGCAAGAGAAAAAAAGCTATTTTATCTATATACTCTGTCAAGGACTCATGCTCCTTGTTTTTGGGGCCATATTATTTAATTTAAAAGACACAACGGTAAACATCCGTTTTATTTCGTTTCAGGTCTATTTACTAATTGCCGGTGCCATTCACCTGACATTTTTCCATCTCTATTTCAAGCAGTTTGATGCAAAGGAAATCTACAAGGAAATTTTTATTGCTATTGTGTCCGGAATTTTCATGGAAGCCTTTGTAATTATGCTGGTAGGACATTTCCAGGAACTGCCGTATATGTATTATTATCTGGGAGCCATGCTCTTTTTCCTGATTCCGACACTTTGTTTTTGTCTTTTCAGAACTGCCATTTCGATTCCGGCCAAACTTCATAAAAGATGGTTCTATCCGGTAAATTCAAAATATCCGGCACCCCATATTTCTGAAATGAGAAATATAATTATCGTAAATTTAGTATTTACGAAAAAAGCGAACGATTCAACAATTATCAATTTCAAAGTAAAAGCACCGCGTGCCTTTGACTTTGGCAAACTGTTTTATTATTTCATAAACGATTACAACGAGAAGAACCCTAACAGCCAGGTCCGCTATCTGGACGATAAAAACCAGCCTTACGGATGGTATTTTTACACGAAGCCGAAATGGTTCAGCTCATCCGATTACATAGACCCCGAACTAGCAATAGACACTAACAACATTAAAGACGGAGCAACGATAATTTGTCAACGAATATAATTTCATTTAGTTATGGCTGAAAATATAAAACACTTTCCGGTAAACTGGATCGATGGAATGAAGATCAACAAAAACCATTTCATCACTTTACAGGACAATATTGAAGATTTGGTTCGGGATGCGCGCAATCTTGGCGTAAATGAACTGAATTACGGCTTATTGTCGACTCATTTGTCAAGACCATTCCAGTATTCAATTTCTATCGATGCTCACAACGAATTAAGCGTTAGCATTAAACTTCTCAAGGCGGTAACTCCGGGTGGAGGAAGAATTGAGATTACCGACTATACCGGAGAATTTAACGAGAAAATTGAGTTGAAGGATTTCGACCTTAAAGAAAACAATTACTTTCTTTTACTGAATGTCGATCCTTTCCAAAGAATACCAACGGGCGAGCAAAACATGGAGGAAGTGCCGCCACGTTTTCCAAATGCCATGTCTCGTTATTTCCTGACCAGCGTTATTGAAAGCGAAGTCAACCAAAATAATATTGGCGCTTTACAATTTCCTTTGGCTAAATTCAAGACTTCGGCTAACAACTATGAAATCCTGACCGATTTTATTCCGCCAAGTCTTACAATCAACAGCCATCCTACCCTGATTACCTTATTTGAAAACTACGAATCTTTCTTCAAGCAGTTGGAGTTCAATTCGGTTCAGATTTCCCAAAAAATCAGGTTCAGGAACAGTACAGAAGATGAAAACCTGATTGCCAATATGGTTTTTGAAGCCTGCGAAAAGATTTTGAGTTATGTGGCCCAAAACATCACAAGAAGCAAATGGGTGAATTTCTCCATGAAACCGATGGAAGTATTGGAAAACACGGTCAGTTTGGCGCGAATCATCAAAAACAGCTTTGATTCTTTTTCGGGAGACGGAAAAGAAATGCTTTTCAACTATTTTTCGGAATGGACAGAAATCTCCAGTGGCGACTATGAAAGGCTGTTTTCTGAAACTATAAACACCAAATACAAAGCTTATGATATTGAGCCAACCGTAAACCAGGTCAATACTTTTATTTCAAAAATTGACTATCTGTTTACTATTTTAAACCAGCTCGACTATATCGGCAAAAAACGCGACACGGGAATCTTTGTCAACGAAAATATTGTCAGAAACGAAAAGCCAAGCTTCTTTGGCAATAGTGACAAAGACAATAATTCTCCTAATTCATCGCCAACCTTTTTAGCAGAATAAACCAACCCAAAATCGACACCAAACATGGATATTTTAAATAGAAAAGAACGAACTTCCGCTTTCCTCTTGTTCCTATTGATGTTTATCATCACAACCGGAGTATTGTTTTTTGCAATATTTTTCAATTACAAGCTGCCTTTGAAAGAAAATGAAGTTCTCAAAAGCGAAAATGACAAAATCATGACCGAGTTTAACTTTCAGAAACAATTCTCTGACAGGTTGGAGCACATTGGCGTTTTGATTGACTCATTAGACAAGGCTCCTGAAAGCTTCCAGTTCATTGAACAGAACATCAGCTTTGAATTGGTAGACCTGAAAGAAAAAATCCCTGCCGATTCTGACCAGGGACTAAAACTATATGACAATGTCATTCTGACGATTAACGATTTGGTTAAAACAAAGAAACTGTTGTTGCAAGTCAATGATTCTAAAAAGGAAATTGACCTGCTCAACAAGCAATTAAAAGAATACGAAGAAGAGAATAAGGAATTGCTCCGCGACCTGAGATTAACGCAGCAATTGAACAGAAGGACGAACTAAATCAGAAAATCATGGTCACAGAAGATATTTTGCAGGCAATTCATATTGCAAAACAATATGCGAAGGATAATTTCAACCAAAAGTATGCTCCTGCTCATTTGCTAAAGGCGCTTTTGAATCCGCAATTCAATTTCATGCGTGAGTTGGATGCCAAAGGAATAGACGTGTTTTATTTGGATGAATGGGCCGATATCCGAATCAGCGAGTATCCAAAATCTTCTAAACCAAGCGATGACCCGGCTCCGGACAGCGGTATGAATGCCGTGCTGACAGAAGCCGAAGATATTGCAAAGAAGACGGGTGACGAAACCAGCTTTGTTCCCATCCTAAAAGCACTGGTAACTCCCGGCGTGGGATTTTCACACGACCAGCTAAAGTCATTGCCTTTGACGCCTGCTGATTTATCATCAATGTTTGATTCAGGAACTGCAAAACCGCAAAACAATTCTGAAAAAACAAAAATCACCCCAACAGGAAGCTCTACCTTAGACAAATACTGTACGGACAAAATAAAACATCTGAAGTCAAAGCAATCTATCCCGATGATTGGACGTGATGAAGAACTAAAGACCATTACAGAAATATTAAACCGAAAACTGAAACCACACGTTATCGTTATCGGAGAATCCGGTGTCGGGAAATCGACACTAATTGAAGGCTTTTGCCATAAAATTGGAGACAAGTCTATTTTGGCAGCCTTTAATAATGCTTCGGTTTTTGAAATCAATATCGGGCCTTTATTCGCCGGTGCTTCCTACAAAGGCGAAGTAGAAGACCGTTTACAGAAAATCTTCAATGAAGTAAAGGGCTATGAAAAGCCGATACTTTTTATAGACGATATCCACGAACTGTTTGATTCCAATCAGGGCAATGGTATTGGCAGCATTATAAAATCTGAACTTTCTAAGGGCGACATTACTTTTATTGGAGCCACAACTACAGAAAAATTCAGAAAATCGCTTGGTAAGGATGATGCCCTTTCCAGACGTTTTGAAACTTTGGAAATCCACGAGCCTAATCAGGAATTGGCTTTACGAATGATTAAAAATGTGATTTCGCATTACCAGACACATCATGATTTTAGCATTGATGAAGAAGGACTTAAAGAATCTATCCGACTTTCAAAACGCTATCTGAAGGAAAAATCGCTTCCGGATTCTGCCCTGGATTTGATTGACAGAACCATGTCATCTTTAAAAGTGGCCAAAGAAACTATCAAAAAAGAACTGCCGGAATTAAAAAAACAGCTTTCGGCCATCAATGATAGTATTGAGGAAATTGAAAAAGAAGAAAAGATGCTTTGGCTTCATTCTGATATCCAAAATAAAACCGGTAAGCTTTTCAGCGAAGACGAGGACAATTTCTCTTCTGTTGCCAGCGATAAGAAAATAGCGCATCTGGAAAGTCTTTTAGAAAGCCTGGAACGCTTGAATGAAGAAGAAAACATTGTTTCCCCATCACACCTGTCGCACGTGGTTTCGGGTATTACCGGAATCCCGGCAGGAAAAGTAAAATCTGATGAACGCGAACGATTACTCGATATAGAAAATACCCTAAAAAAGAGAGTTATTGGTCAGGACCATGCCGTGAAAGTAGTTTCTGATGCCATACTGGAATCCCGTTCCGGACTCACAAAACCAGGACAGCCAATAGGTTCCTTTTTCTTTTTGGGACCAACAGGAACCGGAAAAACAGAATTGGCAAAATCATTGGCTGACTTCCTTTTTGGTGACGAGAATGCCATTATCCGGTTGGACATGTCAGAGTTTAAAGAAGAACATTCTGCAGCACTTTTATACGGGGCACCTCCAGGATATGTAGGCTATGAAGAAGGCGGACTTCTTGTTAACAAAATCAGACAAAAACCGTATTCCATCGTTTTGTTTGACGAAATTGAAAAGGCCCATAAATCAGTTTTTGACGTATTCCTACAAATACTGGACGAAGGAAAACTCCACGACCGTTTAGGCAAGGAAGGTGATTTTTCAAACTCGGTAATTCTTTTTACCTCAAATATTGGTTCTGATTTTATTGTAAAATCATTTGAAAAAGACATCATCCCAAAATCAAACGACCTTATTCAATTGATGACCGGCTATTTCAGACCCGAGTTTTTAGGACGTCTTACGGAAATCATCCCATTTGCACCAATCAGCAGAAAAAGCGTTTCGAGAATTTTCGATATCCATTTAAAGAAAGAACTTTTGCAGCTTCTGGAAAAATTGGACATCACGCTGCATATAGACGAAAAAGACAAAGAACAGATTGCCCTGATGGGTTTCACGCCGGAATATGGGGCGCGACCAATCAAAGGAACTATCCGCAATCAGTTAAAAAGGCCATTGTCACGCATGATTATTTCCAACGAAATCAAAAAAGGCGATTCGTTGAAAGTCACATTAAATGAAGAAGGAGCCATTAAATTTACGATAGAACATGAAAGACCTATACTACAAGATTCCAATTGATTTTAAGCGGCTGTCAAGCGGTGAAGATATAAGGAAAGTCACTATCGAAGAATCTTTGGCACAGTATATTTCCCTGATAATCACTACGATTTTCGGAGAATATAAATATGATGACGATTTTGGCACCATTATCTGGGAAACCGATTTTAACCTGTTGTCTAATGCCAACCAGCTAAAAGACATGATTAAGGAATCTGTACATGAAAAGGTAAAAAAATATGAAAAGCGACTGACCGTTACCGATGTAACGCTTGGCGTAAGTGAAGATACGGTAAGCTACGAAACCAATATTCGCGTCAAAAAACGTCTTGACATTGTGGTTTACGGAGTAATCAAAAAAACAAACCAGCCTTATTATTACAAGAGTTCTTATTTTCTAGCGCCATTTTCATTTAAATAAAAGCATCATCAATGAATTCATTATCAAAAGATCAGATTAAAGACCGACTACTCAAACGTGCCGCCAAACAATGGGGCTATTCTGACGTGGAACTGGAAAATGTCTTTGACCCTATTGTCAATTTGCTTTTTGATGTATGCGCCAAAGAATTGGAAAAAATTTCCAACGAAATCTATTCCAGCCGAAGAAGGATTACAGAACGGCTGGTCGATATCCTTACACCAACAGCATCGGCTAAAGCAACACCGGCAAGAGCCATTGTGAGGGCTTATCCTGTAGAAAATGAAGTGATACTAAATGACCACCATCAGTTTTACTTCCAGAAAAAAGAGGCAAATCCGTACAATCCAACAGAAAACATAATCAAAAACTATTTTTTCGGGCCAACAAAGCCTGTAAAATTGAACCGCAATAAACTCAACTATGTAATCCTTCCAAGCGGAGTACAGCAGATTGTGAAAGAACAGTTCCGGGAAACGGTCAGCAGTAATAATTACATTAAGCCGGCACCTCACGGAACCATCTGGCTTGGACTAAAACACCAGGGCGACGGAATCATCAAAGACCTGATGTTTTATTTTTATCTGAAAAATATCCACAACAGGAATACCTTTTTCCACTTTCTGCCACGTGCCAAATGGTATTTAAACGACCATCTGTTGCAGACTGTGCAAGGATACAACAACGATGAAAATTATTCCAACAATTACGGTGAACTCATTCAGGAAGAATTCTATCATATTGAACGGACACAGGAACACGCAAACGACTATTTCCGCAAGAATTTTATCACTATAAAAGACATTATCAATATTGATAATAACTATTCCTTGCCTTCAGAATTGAGTAGTTTTATTCCTGCTGAAGAATTAAAAGTTCTGGCCGACGAAAAACTGATTTGGATTCGCATTGAGTTTCCTAATGTTATCGGGAAAGATATTCTTTCTGAAATCTTCTGCGCCAACAATTGTTTTCCTGTCATCAACAAAAAACTGAATGAGGTACAGGGAAATATCAAAAACCTCCTGAATATTTATCCGCTGAACCTGAACAACGAGTTTTTTCTTGAGCTTTTCTCGGTTACTGATGACAAGAACAACGAGTTTGACGTTATCAAAAACGATGATGAAAAGGGCGACAACGACTATGCCTACCTACGTTTTGGAGGCATCGCCCGTTTTGACGAAAGAAATGCGACGGAAGAAATAAACTATCTCATTGACCTGATTCGGGATGAAGCCGCGGCATTTTCCAGACTCGGACATGATTTTACAGACAATAACCTGAAAGAAATCAACCAGATTATTTCACGTTTCAGAAATAAGATGTCACAGGTAGGTATGCAAAATATCAATAACCCGTATTTAATACTCAATACTACCAGCAATTCCAACAAAGGAACCTTATTCGCCAAATATTGGACAACCAATGGCGAAAGCGCCAACAAGATTAATACCTTTTCAAGATTGGTCGCCCATAAAGGTTCTGATTTTGAAAGAGACAACATTATGTTTCTGTCTACAACCCAGGGCGGAAAAGACGAACTTTCCAATTCGGAGAAAATCTATGCATATCGTGAAAACCTGGTTTCTAACCAGAGAGTGGTAACGCGTCAGGACATTATCATTCTCTGCAAAAATCATTTTGGTGATGCTATTACAAGAGTGGAAGTAAAAAATGGCATACAGACGAGCCTGGACAGCAATGTGGGCTATACTCCCACTATTGACATCTATCTCGAAAGAAAGGACAAAGACTATTATAATGAGGAAGAATGGTATTTCCTGAGTGAAGATTTAAAATTGATGATTGAAAACCGGGCCATCAACATTGTTCCTTTCCGAATTATCTACTCTTAAATTCCAATCCGGAAGTTTATATCAAAATGAAAGAAGACGCAAAACAGGAGTTCTCTCCCTTTACAAACTCTGCGACTCTGTGCCTTTGCGTGAAAATAGTTGCTCGCAAAGGCGCAGAGTCGTAAAGTATTAAGTGCCTATCGGAATATATTTTAATATAGATTTTCGATAATCAACCCTACTTAATGTTGTATATTCTTCTTTTTTGTTATTTTTATAAGAACTAAATAACAACCTAATGAAAAAAGTAATGTTTATGGTAGCGATAGGCGGTATGTTTCTCGCTACATCCTGCAAGAAAGAAGAAACAGTTACAACAACAACTGAAGACGGAAAAACGACCGTGACCACCACGACAACGAAAAACGGCCTGAACCTAGAATTAAGTGAAAAGGCGAAAGCCAATCTGGACGAGGCTGAAAAGAAATTAGCAGAAGCTAAGGCAAAAGGCGACAAGGAAGCCGAAAGATTAGCACAGATTGCGGTTGACAAGGCAAAAAGTGCCTGGGAAGCAACCAAAGATGGCATAAAAGAAACTTCTGAAGATATCAAAGAAGGAGCACAAAAAGCCAAAGAAGACATGAAGGAAGGTTATAATGAAACCTTAGAAAAAGCAAAAATCAAATAAAACAAAAAAGCCCATTCTTTCGAATGGGCTTTTTGTATCTAAAAATCTTGGTTTTCTTATGCTTCAAACGGAACAACAGAAACGAAAGATTTGTTATCAGATTTTTTCTGGAACTTAACAACTCCGTCAACTTTTGCATGTAAAGTATGATCTTTACCCATGTAAACGTTTTCTCCCGGGTTGTGCTTAGAACCTCTTTGTCTAACGATGATGTTTCCAGCAATAGCAGCTTGACCACCATAAATCTTAACACCTAAACGTTTCGATTCTGATTCTCTACCATTCTTGGAACTACCGACACCTTTCTTATGAGCCATGACGTACTGGTTTTAAATGTTAATTATTCTTGAGTATCTTCTTTTTTAGCCTTAGCTACTTTTTTCTTTGGAGCTTCTACCGCTTCTTCAGTTGCAGGAGCAGCTTCTTTCTTAGCAGCAGCTTTTTTAGCACCTGAAACAGTAATTCCGGAAATTTGGATTTGAGTCAAATATTGACGGTGTCCGTTTTTCTTTTTGTAACCTTTTCTTCTTTTCTTTTTGAAAACGATTACTTTGTCTCCTTTTAAGTGTTGTAACACTTTGGCTTCTACTGAAGCACCTTCTACAGCCGGGGCGCCTAAAGTGATTGTTCCGTTATCATCCAACAAAAGAACTTTTGCAAAAGAAACTGCATCTCCTTCTTTGTTAGCTAAACGGTGAACATAAACCTTTAAGTCTTTGCTTACTTTGAATTGTTGCCCTGCTATCTCTACGATTGCGTACATAACAATAATGTTTAGTTAAATTTTAAGGTTGCAAATATACGATTAAATATTAATCCTGCAATTGTTCTTATAAAAAAATTCAACCTTCAAAGAGACAGCATTTTAACCCCGGGAAAGAACATTCCGAAAAGTAAAAACATTCAGCCGTTAAAAAGTTATATTTACATGAATAAATCTTAAAAAAAAACTACATTTGGCGTAACAAAACACATATTTGGCATACTAATGTCAAAATCAATAACAAATTTATTAATCGTTATGAAAAAATCATTAATGGCTTTGGGTTCAGTTCTCATGCTCGGGAGTGTTGCTTCAGCTCAAAAAGTAGCTTTTGAAGAATATACACTAGAAAATGGTCTTCATGTGATCTTGCATCAAGACAAATCAGCTCCAGTTGTAATTACTTCGGTAATGTATCACGTTGGAGCCAAAGACGAAAATCCGGAAAGAACTGGTTTTGCTCACTTTTTTGAACACCTTTTATTTGAAGGAACAAAAAATATAGGTCGTGGAGAATGGTTCAAAATTGTTTCCGGAAACGGAGGAACCAATAACGCAAATACTTCAGACGACAGGACTTACTACTATGAAATCTTCCCTTCTAACAGCCTTGAGTTAGGTTTATGGATGGAATCTGAAAGATTAATGCACCCTGTAATCAACCAAATTGGAGTTGATACGCAAAACGAAGTTGTTAAGGAAGAAAAAAGATTACGTGTAGACAACCAGCCTTACGGAAATCTTATTACTGCCGTAAAACAAAACATGTTCAAAAAACACCCTTACCGTTGGGCTCCTATTGGTTCTATGGAACATTTAGATGCTGCAACTCTGGAAGAATTCCAGGCATTCAACAAAAAGTTCTACGTTCCTAACAACGCAGTTCTTGTTGTGGCAGGTGATATTGAGTACGACAAAACCATCAAATGGGTAAAACAATATTTCGGGTCAATTCCAAAAGGAAAAACAGACCTTACAAAACAGACTTTTACTGAAGACCCAATCACTCAAACTATTAAGGCTACTTATGAAGACCCAAACATCCAGATTCCGATGTTGGTAACGGCATACAGAACGCCTTCAATGAAAACCCGTGATGCAAAAGTTTTGGATATGATTTCTTCTATCCTTAGCGATGGAAAGAGTTCAAGACTTTACAAAAAAATCGTTGACCAGAAGAAAATGGCTTTAGAAATTGGCGCTTTCAACTACAGCCAGGAAGACTACGGCGTTTACTTCATCTATGGTTTGCCAATGGGAGATACTTCTCTTGATGCACTTACAAAAGAAATCGATGAAGAAGTTACTAAACTTCAAACAGAATTAATTTCTGAGAAAGATTTCCAGAAATTACAGAATAAATTTGAGAACCAATATGTAAACAGCAATGCTTCAGTAGAAGGAATTGCAGAAAACCTGGCTACATATTACATGCTGTACGGCGATATCAACCTTATCAACACCGAGATTGAAATCTATCGCTCTATCACTCGTGAGGAAATCAGAGATATTGCAAAAAAATACCTGAACCCGAACCAAAGATTGATTTTGGATTACGTACCAGCAAAAGACAAAGCTCAAAACTAAGATATACATCATGAAAAAGACAATATTCATTTTATCAAGCTTGTTCTTAACAGTAATTATGCAAGCACAAGACAGACCACAGCCAAAACCAGGTCCTGCTCCGGTTATCAATATCGGGAAGCCTGAAACCTTTGAATTAAAAAACGGATTGAAAGTAATGGTTGTTGAAAACCATAAACTTCCAAGAGTTTCCTACAACCTGACATTAGACAATGCTCCTTACGCAGAAGGCGATAAAAAAGGTGTTGCTGAAATTACCAGCGCATTAATTGGAAGCGGTACTAAAAAGATGTCAAAAGATGCTTTCAACGAAGAAATTGATTTTCTTGGGGCTAACATCGGATTTAGCGCTAACGGAGCTTATGCTTCAGGTCTTTCAAAATATTCTGACAGAATTCTTGAATTGATGGCTGACGGAGCTTTAAACTCTGTTTTCACTCAGGAAGAACTTGACAAAGAAAAAACAAAACTGATTGAAGGCTTAAAAACTCAGGAGAAAAGCGTTCAGGCTGTAGCTTCACGTGTTGAAGATGTATTGGTTTTCGGAAAAAATCATCCAAACGGAGAATATCTTACTGAAGAAAGCATCAACAAAGTTACTTTGAATGATGCCATCATGAACTATACTACTTACTTTGTTCCTGCTAACGCTTACCTTGTTATTACAGGTGATGTAAAATTCAAAGACGTTAAAAAGGCTGTTGAGAAATATTTTGGTTCATGGAAAAAAGCTACCGCTCCGGTAATCACTTATGCTGACCCAAAAGATGTTCAATACACACAGATTAACTTTGTGGACATGCCAAACGCTGTTCAGTCTGAAATTTCTTTGGTTAACGTTTCTAACCTAAAGATGACTGATAAAGATTATTTCGCTGTTCTTTTGGCTAATCAAATTATTGGTGGTGACTTCAACAGCTACCTAAACATGAACCTGAGAGAAGCTCACGGATGGACATATGGCGCCCGTTCAAACATTAGAGGTGACAAATATGTTGGAAAATTCAAGTCTAACACTCAGGTTAGAAATGCCGTAACTGATAGCGCTGTAGTTGAATTCTTCAAAGAATTGAAAAGAATCAGAACTGAAAAAGTAGCTCCGGACATGTTGAAAAACGTAAAGGCTGGATACATTGGAAACTTCGTAATGCAAATCCAAAAACCGGGAACTGTTGCCCGTTATGCTTTATTGACCAAAACACAGAACCTTCCTGGTGATTTCTACGAAAACTACATCAAGAACATCAACGCAGTAACTGCTGATGATATCATGAGAGTAGCAAACAAGTATTTCCTTGCTGACAATACAAGAGTTATCATTACAGGTAAAGGAAGTGACGTATTGCCAGGTCTTGAAAAACTTGGAATCCCGATGTTCTATTTCGACAAATTCGGAAACCAGGTGGATAAGCCTGTTGCTAAAAAAGCGGTTCCTGCCGGTGTAACAGCAAAAACTGTATTTGACAACTACATCAAAGCAATTGGTGGAGACAAAAATGCGAAGTCAGTAAAAACTGTATTCTCTACATTAAACGGAAAAGTTCAGGGAATTGATGTTACCATGACAAGAAAATCTTCTGCAGCCGGTAAAAAAGTTGACGAAGTTAAAGGTATGGGCCAAACATTAAGCAAAGAAGTTTTTGACGGAACTAAAGGATATGAGTCGGCTCAAGGTCAAAAAGAAGACTACAGCGCAGATAAAATTGCTAACGCAAAATTCTATTCTCTTCCTTTCCCGGAATTGACTTTGGCTACAAAACCTGGAATCACTTTATCCGGAATCGAGTCTATTGACGGAAAAGAGGCATATGCTATCAAAGACGGTAAAAAGACGCTTTACTATGATGTAACAACTGGATTGAAACTGGCAGAAGCAAACACTGAGGAAATGCAGGGACAGCAAATGACTCAGGTAGTTTCTTTCTCTGACTACAAAGATGTAAAAGGCGTAAAAGTTCCTTTTAAAACTACATTAAATGTGGGTATCGAAATCGAATTAACAGCTTCTGATGTAAAAATCAACGAAGGTGTTTCTGATGCAGATTTCAAATAATCCGAATCAAACATAAAATTAAAAAGACTGTCAGCAATGGCAGTCTTTTTTTATGCGGTAAATTTCACCCAAAGGAGAAACACGAAATATTTTCATGCAGAAGTATTATAAACTTTGCGTCTTTGCGAGCAACTGTTTCATGCAAAGACGCAATGACGCAAAGCTTAAAATTAAATAGAATTGCGAGTTTATTTTTTAGCAGACAAATAAATCCCGATCAATACGATAAAAGCGCCTAGAGCCTGAACCAGAGTAAGGCTTTCGCCATCCAGAATACCCCAAAAGCAAGCCACAATTGGCAACATATAGGTTACGGATGAAGCAAAAATCGGGGAAGAAATCTGTATCAGCTTAAAATACAACACATTCGCCACACAGGTTCCAAATACGGCCAGGACACTTATAAAAAGCATCGACGTTTTTACATTTGGCAGATGTACCACTTCATGAAAATTTGTAGTAAACAGAATAATAAGAGCCGGAACCAATAAAACGGCGAAATTGCCTACCGTTATACTCAAAGGATTTACATCCGAAAGATATTTTTTAATCAGGTTGACATTCACAGCATAACAAATAGCACCACAGACAGCCAGGGTCGCAAACCAGTAATTCTGTCCGGGATGGTTTACAGCTCCGCTCAAAATCAACAAAACACTCCCAAACAAGCCAATCGTCACACCAAAAATCTGCCTTCTTTGAAAATTCAGCCCAAAAACCAATGCCCCTAAAACCAATGCTGCCAAAGGCGTGAGTGAATTTAAAACAGCACTGATAGAACTGTCAATTTGTGTTTGGGCAATCGAAAAAAGAAATGCCGGAAAAAAAGTCCCCATCATTGCCGTCAGTGCAATATATTTCCATTGGTGCTGCTTGATATTTTTAAGGCTTTTAAAGCCTATTGCCAAAAGAAAAACAGCCGCAAAAATCATCCGCAACGAGCCCAGCTGAAATGGCGTAAGGCCCACCAAACCTTTTTTTATCAGAATAAAGGAACTCCCCCAAATCAAGGAAAGGAAGAATAAGAAAATCCATTTGGACTGCACTGCTTTCATAACTCATTTTTTACAGCCCAAAATTCTGTCATTTTAACGAATTTCCCGTTTCTTTTTTTATTAATTTTGTAAACCTTTAAAATTCAAAGGGATTGTTAATTCAAATTTAAATACAACATTATGAATTTTTCAAAATCATTACTTATCCTTGCGCTTTCAGGAATGTTATTCGTAAGCTGCAAAAACGAGCCAAAAGCAACAGAAACCGGAGAACCGACAGAAACTGCTACAGACACGACTGCAACGAAACCAACTGCTGAAAACTTACAAACCGCAAGTTTCCAAATCGACGGAATGTCATGTGCTGTTGGATGCGCAAAAACCATTGAGAAAAAATTAGCCAGCCTGGACGGCGTACAGGAAGCCAAAGTTGATTTCGAAAAGAAAACAGCTACCGTAGCTTATGATGCTGCAAAACAAACTCCTGAAACATTAGTTGAAACAGTAGAAGCTGTTGCAGGCGGAACCACTTACAAAGTTTCTAATGTAAAATCATCTGCTGACAAAGCAATGCTTTACAAAGAGAAAGAAAAGGAAAAAGAGAAAAAGAAAAAAGACGACAAGAAAGCTTCTTGCCACGATGATAAAGCTAAAGATGCAAAAGCAGGCGGATGCTGTTCAGGTAAGAAATCTTGTGGTACAGATGAGAAAAAAGCAAAAAGCGCTTAATGCTTCTCAAAACAAGATAAAACAAAAAAGAGAACCAAATTGGTTCTCTTTTTTTATTTCCATTTTAATGTTTCCATCAATACCTGCATATCATTTTTGACATAGCTTGAGGCCGGCATAATTGAGTCAAAATTAGGCTTTGCATAAAAATATACAGAACCGGTGACAAAATGCTTTAGACTGTCTGTAGCATAAAACTGGGCATTAGTTGCCGCATTGCCGCCAACCCGGTAGAACATACCATAAACCTTGCTTTTTTCATTCACGAAAGGCTGCTCCACAATATCATCAGCCTTAATAGTGTGTTTGTAAGTCAGATTTTGGGCATCTCTTAAATGTGCCTCAATATCATTCTTAACAGGTTTGTAAGTCAGATAAATTGTGGCCTTCATTTTTGGATAGCTGATTGTAAAATCACAATCTCCTTTTTGCGAAATAATTGCGTCTTCGTTTATATCAAACGTATAAGGGCAATTATTTTCAAAGTGTACATATTGGGCTTTTGGATATTCCAGTCTTAATTGTCCTGCCGGTTTTGGAACTGTGTCGTTCTGGCAACCCCATACAGAAGCAAGAATACATCCGGAAATAAAAAGGCCTATACTTTTTCTAAACATTATTAGTACAAATCTTCTTCAGGTGAGTTAGAATCAAAATTGGCAGATTTTACATCAACTGATGACCCTTGCTTACCAGCTTCAATATCTTTTTTCGTTGTCAGGAAAGTAAATTCTGTCACCTGGATTTCGGTAGTATATTTTGTAACACCTTCTTCTGTTTGCCATTGACGGGATTTTATCCTTCCTTCAACATATATCTTGTCGCCTTTTGACAGATATTTTTCACAGATTTCGGCTGCTTTATTCCGGACAACAAGATTGTGCCATTCCGTAGAAGCAATCTTTTCGTTTGTCTGCTTGTTAATATAAATTTCATTCGTAGCCAGTGGAAATCTGCCAATGCAGTTACCACCTTCAAAATAGTGCATCTTGACATCATCGCCTAGGTGCCCAATTAAAATCACTTTATTTAGCGTACCATTCATTTTTCGTGGGGAGTTAGTAAACCTTCAAATATAATAATTTCTGATAAACCTTATAAATTATGGCAAATCTTTTTCTATAAAATTATAAATTACAATTGGAAATGGCAATGAAATCATTGATTCATAAGACATTGCATTTTCCATCTCGCCTTGAACAGACACCCGAAAAAAGCGAATATGCAAATGCTGATGTGATAATTTATGCAAAATAACGTCATTTTTTAACGGCTTTATTGAAAAAATTTCAAACTTTGAACCATATTCTTCAAAAATTAATTTTGAAATCGTATCAAAATCGACTTCAGCTGCCGTCTCGATTAATGGAAATTCATAGAGGTTATGCCAGATTCCTTTTTCGGTTCGTTTTCTTACAATATGATTCTGGTTGTCATCTGAAAAAACAAGATAGTTAAAATAGCGATTGCGCACTTTTGTCTTCTTCAACTTGACGGGAAGTTCGTTTACTTTATTCTTTTGCAGTGCCAGACAGCCCGAATTCAGCACACATGTTCCACAATCCGGATTTTTAGGCACGCATTGCAGCGCCCCAAACTCCATAATGGCCTGATTGAACAAAGCAGGATTGTCGTGTGGAATGAGTTCGCTTGCCAACTCTGTAAATTCCTTTTTGGCTCCAATGGAAGCAATATCCGTTTCAATGTCAAAATATCGCGACAGTACGCGAAAAACATTTCCATCAACCACCGGAACCACTTCATTATACGAAAAAGAAGCGATGGCCGCAGCAGTATATTCACCTACTCCTTTTAGCTGTAACAGTTCTTTATAATTATCCGGAAAAACACCACCCCTTTCAAATGCCACCAATTTTGCCGTATTGTGAAGGTTTCTTGCCCTTGAATAATAACCCAAACCCTGCCAAAGCTTCAATACCTGCTCCTCGTCAGCATTTGCCAAATCTAAAACGGTTGGAAATGAACTGGTAAATGACAAAAAATAAGGCAAACCCTGCGCCACACGCGTCTGCTGGAGCATAATTTCTGACAGCCAAATATGGTACGGATTGACCGTATTTCGCCAGGGTAAATCGCGTTTATTTTGTAAATACCATTGGATTAATAAGTTAGAAAATTCCATCAGATAAAATTGGTTAGCAAAAGTAAAAGTTTATGTTATTAAATTTTAATCGTTTATGGTTGAAATATTGTTTTTTTAATTCATATATTTGCAACCTCAAAATTTTACACAATAAATTTAAAATAGAAAGAAAATGACGAAAGCAGATATCGTTGCGAAAATTTCAGAAAAATTAGGTCTTGAAAAAGGAGATGTTCAAGCAACAGTTGAATCTTTTATGGACGAAGTAAAAAACTCTTTGGAAACGGGTGATAATGTTTACTTAAGAGGTTTTGGTAGTTTCATCATCAAAACAAGAGCTGAAAAAACAGGTAGAAATATCTCTAAAAACACTACAATTAAAATTCCTGCACACAATATTCCTGCATTCAAACCGGCAAAAGTTTTTGTTGAAGGAGTTAAAACGAATACCGAAGCTAAAGTAAACTAATTTATTAATCACTAAATTTTCAAAATATGCCAAGTGGTAAAAAAAGAAAAAGACATAAGGTAGCGACTCACAAACGTAAAAAGAGAGCGAGAGCTAACCGTCATAAGAAGAAAAAGTAGTCTGACTACTTTTTTCTTTTTTAAGAATATTTATAGTTCATTGAAATTTGAAAATAGAATTATTGAAGAAAGAATAAAAAATGAGGCGCTGTTATGCCTTTGATTTTTTCTTTTGTGACTCTATTTTCTCCGGGTACAATACCTGTTAAATTATTGTTTAATCCATCTGTAGATAAGATTTTAGGCTTTAGACTTTAGATTTTAGATTTTAAATCTACACTCTTTTCTCTATCTTCTATTTTCTGAAAAAACAGATAAAAATTTACAGTGTGAATAAAGAACTGATCATCAGATCTGGTTCGGATGCCGTAGATTTTGCCTTATTAAAAGATGGAAAACTAATTGAATTACACAAAGAAGAAGAAAAAAGCAACTTTCAGGTGGGCGATATTTTTATTGCCAAAATCAGAAAACCCGTTGCGGGACTAAATGCTGCTTTTGTAAACGTAGGCTTTGAAAAAGATGCCTTTTTACATTATCACGATTTGGGTCCTAATCTGACTTCTCAGTTGAAATTCATAAAACTTGTAAGCGCAGGTAAATTAAAAGATTTCTCCCTAAAAAGCTTTCCTTTTGAAAAAGAGATTGATAAGGATGGAGTTATTACTGATGTAATCAGTGCCAACCAGTCCATTTTAGTACAAGTTGTCAAAGAACCTATATCGACCAAAGGTCCGAGAATTAGCTCAGAGCTTTCTCTTGCCGGCCGATTTATTGTTCTCGTTCCTTTTTCTGACAGAGTTTCTATATCGCAAAAAATAGAATCCAAAGAAGAAAAAGATCGTCTTAAACGACTCGTACAGTCAATCCGTCCAAAAGGATTTGGTGTTATTGTGAGAACAGTAGCAGAAGGCAAAAAAGTAGCCGAACTAGACAAAGATTTGCAGAATCTGCTCAGCAGATGGACTGCAATGTGCAAAAAATTACCAACTGCTCATCATCCGTCAAAAGTATTAGGAGAGCTCAACAGAGCTTCCTCCATCTTACGGGACGTATTCAATGATACCTTCACGGGAATTCATATAGATGACGAAGAGTTGTACAATGAAACGAAGGATTATCTGCAAGAAATTGCCCCTTCAAAACAATCAATAGTAAAGTTTTATCAATCCAAAGACACGCCTATCTTCGAAAAATATAACATAGAGAGACAAATCAAAACTTCCTTCGGAAAAACAGTATCCATGAGCAAAGGAGCTTATCTGATTATTGAACACACTGAAGCTTTGCACGTTATAGACGTCAACAGCGGAAACCGTTCAAACAAAGCTTCCAATCAAGAAGATACAGCCTTAGAAGTAAACCTCATCGCCGCTGCTGAAGTGGCACGACAGCTCCGCCTGCGAGATATGGGCGGCATCATTGTTGTCGATTTTATTGATATGTCTAATCCGGAAAATCGTAAAGTCCTTTTCGATTTCCTGAGAGAAGAAATGAGCGATGATAAAGCCAAACACAAAATCTTGCCGCCTAGTAAATTTGGTTTGATCCAGATTACACGGCAAAGAGTACGACCTGAAGTGAATATTAAGACCAGAGAAGAAGACCCTAACAATGAACATGGGGAAATTGATGCTCCGATCTCGATTGTAGATAAAATTACTTCAGATGTCGAACGACTATTGAAAGCCCACAAAAAAATCGTGCTGAATGCACACCCTTTTGTGGCAGCATACCTTACTAAAGGTTTTCCATCATTACGTTCAAAATGGTTTTTTGAACATAAAAAATGGGTGAAAATAATACCTCGTGACGCTTACACGTTTTTAGAATATCATTTCTATGATAAAAATGGAAATGAAATTAAAGATTAGATAAAAGAACCGCCTCTCGCAAGATTGGCGGTTTTTTTGTTCTATACAAACTGCTATTCTTTTACAATTTCAATCCTCCTGCTGATTTCATTTCCGGCTTCATCTGTTACCGTAATGTAATATTTTCCGGTTTTTGCTTCTACAGACATCTCATGAAAAGTTTGTGTTGTACCTAAAAACTTATCGTTAAGATACCAGAATAGTTTCGCCTTTTGGTCGGAATGGGCCACTTTTATGATAAAGGGCTGGATTTCTCCGTTAAAATTTTTGGTAAGATAGACTTTGCCATTCTCTTTTGGGTAAATAAAATCCATTGAATAAGAAGAAGATCCGAGACAATCTGCCCGAAAAGGCGGCAATGGAACATAATTGATGTGCTTGGTCTTATAATACAATTCCATAACCGGAGGCAATACAAACCAGGGTTTTGCTACCATCCGGTCTACATCTTCACAATTGCTGTTTACCTGATATTCTCCCGAAGCATCAAGATGTATCAATTTATGATAAGGACAAACCGTAGTCTGTTTGCTTTTTAGCGGAATCCACTGTTTGATTTTGGGGCAATATTCGCCTGCAATATGTCCGCTCAACTGGCAAACTTCGGCTTCTTCCAAATCATCATACGGAGTCGTAAACCATTTTTTTCTGGGCAAAAGATTGAACACATCAAACAAAACAGGTGCCGCACTTCCTACTCCTGTCAAAGAAGGACGTCCTTCACCGGAAGCATTTCCAACCCACACTCCTACTACATATCTTGAATTTGTCCCGATGGCCCATCCGTCGCGGTTGCCAAAACTGGTTCCTGTTTTCCAGGCCACTTCCAGTGATGAGTCATAGAATTTCCAGGCTTCGTCACCTTCCGGACGGTTGACTTCTTTCATGGCGTTATAGGTTAGCCAGATAGACGCCGCGCCTAAGTTTTTCTTATCATAAGATTCCTTTCCGAAATCCAATTTTGCTCCGTGCAACCAGTTCAGTTCCTTGAATTCATCCGTACGGTATTTTGCCGAATGCGTCGTAAAGTAATTTAAAGTAGAAGTTAGTCCGGCATAGGTTTTCGTCAAATCCCAAAGATTGCTTTCTGCTCCACCAAGAATGAGTGAGAGTCCGTAATGGTTTGGATGCTTGTTGATATCCCGCAACTTAAACTGCTGTAATTGGTCGTAAAAACGATAAACGCCATGGTCTTTAAGCATCAGTACTGAAGGAATATTCAACGAACGCGACAGGGCTCGATGTGCCGGAACAGCTCCGTCATAAGTCAAATCGAAGTTTTTAGGGCTATAACCCGCAATTTGTGTTGGAATATCCGGAACCAGAGTATTAGGAAGTATTTCTCCTGCATCAAGCATCGAAGCATAGAGCAAGGGTTTTAATATACTACCTGTACTTCTTGGAGCCGTAATAATGTCAACATCTTTTTGATGGTCTTTGTCTGTT
Organism: Flavobacterium sp. 38-13; assembly: GCF_001899155.1. Classification (NCBI taxonomy): domain Bacteria; kingdom Pseudomonadati; phylum Bacteroidota; class Flavobacteriia; order Flavobacteriales; family Flavobacteriaceae; genus Flavobacterium; species Flavobacterium sp. 38-13. The sequence goes on along the minus strand of NZ_MKVG01000018.1, from coordinate 32,627 downwards.
GGAGAATTACCTACATAACTCAGGATATTTCTTGTTTCGACATCTACAACAATTATGGCCAGGTTATAAATTTCCGACTGTCTGTATTGATTATAATATTGCGTGGCGATTTGGTTCACGCGATTTTGAAGTGCAAATTTGACCGTTGTCTTTACTCTTGTGCCTTCTTGTCTTCTGGCAACATTTTGAAGCAAATGCGGCGCTATTTGGGGCAAGTCATAAGGCTTTTGAGGCAACTCTTCCAATACGGAAAGCTCATAGGTAGTTTTATCGATTATTTTTTCCTGATATAATTTTTTTAGCAAGCCATTCCGCTTATTCAGAAGTTTTTGTTGGTTTTTACCCGGATAAATCAGACTGGGCGCATTGGGAAGTACCGCCAATGTTGCCGTTTCGGCCCAGGATAATTGATGCGGCTGTACTCCAAAATAACGCCAGGAAGCCATTTCCAGACCTACAACATTTCCCCCATAGGGAGCTTGGGCGGCATACAATTCTAATATTTTTTCTTTGGAATAGCGAAATTCCAAACGGGTTGCCAATACCAACTCGACCAGCTTTTCGAAATAGTTTCTTTTCTTTTCACCTCTTGAAAGTCGGATAACCTGCTGTGTCAACGTACTTCCGCCACGAACTACCCTACCCGCATCGTGATTTTGTTTTGCGGCTTTGACCATCGCAATCGGGTTGAATCCTGGATGTTGGTAAAAATGTTCATCTTCAAAATAGACGATACATTTTTTGAATTTTTCAGGTATGGAATCCTGTGCCGGAAACCGCCATTGTCCGTCACGGGCAATTTTAGCTCCCAAAAGCTCACCTTCTTCGCTTTCAATTACGGTAGAATAAGGCTGCTCAAAAAGTGTTCTTGGCAGGCAAAAATAGTAGGCAATAAAAAGCAACCCGAAGAAAACAGATTTCTTCGGATTGCGTTTTATCCTATCCAATATGCGTTTAAAAAACGCCTTTATCTTACTTTTCAATTCCTACTCCAATTAGGCTTCTTCACAAAAGGCTTTACCTTCAAGGTGTTATTTCACGACATTAACCCACTGTCCCTGCGTTCTGGCATAATAGGAATTGTCATACATTGCTTCACATTGTACTCCCGGCAAATAATATTTCCCGAGGTAGGATGCATTCAGCAGAATCCTGAAGGTTTTGGTTTCATTTGACTTGAGCGTAAAATAAAAATTCGTACGGTCGTCACGAATATCCGTATAATCTACCTTGTTGTCCGCAAAACTTCCATAATCCGTGAAACGCGTATTGACAATTTCCCAGCCCGATGGAATAATCTGCGTCAGGGCAACATTTTCAACCGTTTCGCCTTTGGTATTGGAAACCGTAACTTCTGCTACAAATTCCGTTCCTTGTGCCAGTGAAGCAACATTGATGGCATTTCCTTTTCGGTCACGGAAAGTAATATCTGTAGACAAGCCTCTCTGTTCTGTCTGTTCCTGTCCGATAGGCAGGATGCCGCTCGTAATCACTTTTATGTAAAGTGTCGTATTTTTATTATTTTTAACCGTAACCGAATTGCCACTTCCGGTTACCTGCAGGCTTCTGTCAGCAAATGCTTTTGCCGTTTTAATCGTTTCCGATTTACCTCTGCTGGTAAAGCTTACATCAATTCCCTTCGTTCCGTTCTGCTGTGCGAATTTCGACATCGCATACAAACAATAAGCAGTAGTTTGTGTTGACATCCATCGGTTGGAAGACATTTCTTTTGCCAATTTCGTTGCCATAGTAAAGGCTTCTGTTTTTCTACCTAACA
>NZ_MKVG01000018.1:0-30786 GCF_001899155.1 Flavobacterium sp. 38-13 | reverse complement strand
CGTCTATTTTGCTCTGTCCAAGCAATGTCATTCCTACATTTTTCTGCCCGGCCAATGCATACGTAGCCGCAAGCCTTAGTTTGGTATCGTTCGTAATTCCTGAAGTTTCTCTAAGCCTGTTCATCGACGACAAATCCAGATTACCCGCCAAAGCCAATACATACAATCTATAGGATTGTGCAAAATCATTACGGTAGCCTTCGTTGTAGCGCCATTGTTTTGCCGTTTTTGACTGATAGGCAAGCCATTGCTTTTTCAGGTTGGCAGGAAGCGCATAGCCTTTTCTCTCTGCTTCAATCAGGAAATGCCCAACATAGGTCGTACTCCAATCGTCCGGAGTCTGATTCCCTTGCCAATAAGCAAATCCTCCATTCGCTAACTGGAATTGCGCCAGTTTTTGGATTCCGGCCGTAATATTCTTTTGGATTTTGGATTTTCTGGCCGTATCCAAATCAGCAATATCGCCCAAATACAATTGTGGGAATACGCTTGATGTGGTCTGCTCCAGACATCCGTGCGGATATTGGATTAAGTAATCCAATCGCTTGTTAAAATCCATTGAAGGGAATGCCGACACTTCCAGTTTAGCCGTATTGGTTCCGGCTACTCCAAAGGCATCCCAGTTGATGGTTCCGGAACTGTTTGGTTCCAATATCAGTTCTTTATAATCCTGCGTTACCGGATTCGGATTCAGGATATCCAGTTCTACATCAAAGCTGGCTTTTTCTTTTCCGGAAGTCGCTACTACCGTAACTTTTCCGATTCCTGTCAAATCGCCAACATTTAAATCAAAATAGGCTATTTTTTCGTCTGGCTGTGCAAACGACAAGGTCTGTTTTGAGTTTCCAATGACACGGAAGCCATTATTGGTTTTCAATTGTAGGGTAACATTTTTAACATGCTTTTCCATTGCAAAAACCGTAACCGGCAAGGTTACCTTCTCTCCCGGAGAAACTTTTCTTGGCAATGATGCCAATATCATCAGCGGATTTCTGACCGGAGTTGTTTTCTCCACACTTCCATAAGCACTGGTTTGGGCATCACCTGCCACCACCATTGTCCGTACGGAACCTACATATTTTGGAAGTGTAATTTCATGAGATTTTGTTTGCCCTTTTGACAACGAATAAGGCCCGAGATAGATTACAACCGGTTTAAATCGGTTGGCTTTTTTAGCCTGTCCACCACCTAAATCTTCATCACCTCCAATACTGAAAATCTGATTTACCTTACCGCCATACGCTCCTATAACTTCATCATAAATATCCCACGTTTTCACACCAAGGGCTTCTCTTGAATAGAAACTGTTCCATGCATTTGGAGTCTTGAATCGGGTAAGGTCCAGCAATCCTTCATCAACAATGGCTATGGTGTAGGTCATTGCCTTTCCATTCTTCTCACTTACTTTTATTGTCGTTTTCTGCTCCGGTTTTAAAACTTCCGGCATGGCTATCTGCGGTTCTAAAACCGTATTTTTATCGACCACTTCAATCGGGATAATTCCGTACAGACGAATTGGCGAGTCATTTTTTGTAGAAGCATGGGGTTGCAGTAATGTGATATGGATATACACATTAGGCGCCATCTTCGAGGTAATCGGTATTTCAACCTGTGTTTCCCCTTTTTTGCTTTCTGCCCATAATGTCTGGACTACCTGCGCACCACTTTCAAGTGAAATCAGGGCACGTCCACCTTCACTTGACGGGAAAGAAACGATAGCTTTTTCTCCAACATTGTATTTTTCCTTGTTTGCCGAGAATACCAGCATTTTTGCTTCTGCACCGTTTGTATTTCTTGTTTTTCCGGACCAGATTGGCCAGTCAATCATTACAGTTTCACCAGAAGAATGTCCTCCGTTAGGGTCTGTTACCCGCACAAGATAGCGCCCCCATTCATCGTCGGTTGTCTTAAACTGGAATCGGGCCTTACCGGAACCGTCCGTATTCAATACCTGAGAATAGAACGGAGTATTTGTAGTGGAACTGCTGTAATTTGACAAATCATCTGAAGCGTCCCACCACCAGCGCCAATCTACTTTGTAGACTCTTACTTCCAGATTTCTAACCGCTTTTGGTCTTCCGTTTTCATCAACCGTTACTACATCAAATGCATTGCTTTTTCCGGTTTCAAGCATTCCGTATTTGTTTGGTTCCGGAGTTTTTACACCCACATAAGTTTGGAAAGGCGAATAAGTTGCCGAGATAACATCTGTACTAAAGTCACCTCCGTTTTCATACACTTTAGTAATAAACGATGCTTTTAGCATTCCCGGTGCCTGCGACTGTAATCTTGGCTGGATGCTGACATTGGCTTTTCCGGTTTCGTCAATTTTTCCTGAATAAATGTTTACTTCTTCCGTAGAAAATTTACGTGCCGGGTCGTCAAAAACATATTTACTATAATTCTTGAATGTAGTTTTTTGCTGCGTAAATTTCGCCTGCATTTCGAGTTTCAAATCTTTTGCAACGGCTCCATGCAACCAGGCTACATCAACCCTGGCATCGTTTTTATGGAAGGCCGACAGCATTTTTCCATCAAACCCATTTTTGATTTTCAATCGGTTTGGCTTAATGGTTTCAATTTTTACGGCTTTATAGAAACGGGCTCCACCCACAGAAACAACCGCTTCGTAGTTTCCTGTGGGCGCATTTGGCTGTGTTTTGAAAGCGAATTTGTAATGATTCTTATCTGTATATTTCTGAACTTTCTGATAAACTACCTTTCCATTCGGGTCAGATAGTTTTAATTTAATTGGATGTGTATTAGGCAATCTGCTTGATTTATCATTGAGAATGAACGACAAATAGATTGTATCGCCAGGACGCCACACGCCCCGCTCTCCATAAATAAATCCTTTTAGTCCTTTTTGGAGTGCTTCTCCGTCTACATTAAAATTACTCACTGATTGTGAGTTTCCATCATCCAGTTTGACGTAGGTAGTGTTTTTGTCTTTTTTTATTATGGCAAAAAATGCTTTTTTATCGGTACTAAAATTCACTATACCATCACCATCAGTAGTTTCTGATACCAGTTTTTGTTTTTGGTAATTATACAATTCTACTGTTGCACCTGAAACCGGTTCAGTAGTTACGATATTATTGACAGCGAAGAAATAAGAACCATTTTCGCCTCGTTTTGCAATAACACCCAAATCTGTAGCCAATATATTTGTAGCTACCTTATTGTTGGAATAATATGATTTATGGCATGGATTATCCCTTTCATTCCAATTATAGTCATAATCGTAGTAATCGTAATCAAAGGAATCGTAGCTGGAAAAATCTTCCGGTTCCTCGTCATCTTCAGCAACCGGCTCTTCTTCCGCAGGAGTATCGCAGGTATACAGAGAATAAGACCTTTTGATGGTAAATTCTACACGGTAAATAGCTCCTTGCTCCGGTTTGATTAAGGTCGACAAATCCAGAGAATAGCTGTTCCACTTTTTATAATTGGCAAGCTTGTTTGTGGTTAGTTCTAAAGTTTTTTTGGCAATTGGAAGTGCTACTTTTCTCAAATCATAGTTGCCATTCAGTTCATTATCCTGTAAAAACTGGAGTACGTTGTTTTCAAAGATACGGTATACTTTTACATCCACTTTTTTCAGATTGGCAGCTTCGAAATTTACTTTCAGGTTGTGAGAACTTGGCAAAATTGTACCACTTTTCACAAATCTTACTTCCGGTTTGATTTGTTCGAAAGTAATTTTTGCGGCATAGCCTTTTTTCATTTTGTAGCCGTCTGTATTTTCAATTCCCTGAAAAACCTCCAGCAGCAATTTACCATCAAGAGCCACATCTGAAAAGGCTTTCAATACGTTTCCATCTACCGCATAACGAAGATTACCTACTGTTTCAAGAGCTACCAAACCACTAAAATTCTGGTCTTTTTTTAGCGGGTCTGAAAAATTGATTCGGACAGACTGGTTGTTTTCATCTCCAATTCTTACATCTACAATGGTAAAATTATTTTTGCCTGGAATTGTAAATTCCTTTTCTCCCTTTTGGTTGATATCCGCCGGGTCGCCATCCCATTTGATTAGGACTTTACTATCATCGTCACCTCTTTGTATCTGGTCAATAACAAAAGAAAACTCCGTTGGAGAACTGCCTTTTTCATTAAATTTTATTGGCAATTCTTTACCGTTCTGCGTAGCAGACACCAGTTTTTTTGCTGTTGCCAAATCCATATTATCCGCAGATTTCAGTATCATGTTCAGGAATTGGGTGTCTTTTGTATACGACTGTAAATCCTGGACTTCAACTTTGAAATCCTGTTCGATTGTTTTAACCGTAAAATTAAAATCGGACAATTCTTTCGGAACTTCAATCAACTTATCCAAATGGAGCGTAACCTGATATTGTTCACCCTGCTTTAGTTTTTTCTTTGGTTGGAATGCCAGGATGTTGTTTGGCAATACGACCACTTTACCGTCAACACTTGGAGAAATATCAAAAATATCTTCATCCAATTCCTGGTTGGGTTTCCATTCTGCCTTTGAAAAGGCCAGACCCACCTGAATATCAGAATTGGCGGAAATCATTCCCGACGAGAAGCTGGTAACATAATCGCGAAAAAGCGAAAAATCCGAATCAAAATCTTCAGGCGAAGATTTTCTACATGCATTTAATAAAAAAAACACCGAAACCAATAGTATTAGTTTTCCAGTTCTCATAGAATGATTGATTTGAAGTTGAACGTAGGTTTTGTCCTTTGTGACATTTTCAGCATAACTGAATAAGCCATGTCTTTATTGTAATAAATATAGGATTAATTTTTAAATTTTTAACAAGAAAAAATCATGCCTTACTTTTTCTTTGGGGGAAAGAAATTTTAATTGATTATTTAAAACTTTATATCAAACCAATTTCAATAAGTTTATATTTTTCCTTGTTTTGCGACTTAGCGCCTTTGCGAGCTACTATTTCACGCAAAGCCGCAGAGCCGCAAAGTTCATGTTGAGCATTATCTGTTGTAAACTTCCCGATAGCCATTACATTTTATTTGCGCTTTTCCAGAAAAAAACGCTTCATCAAACTGGAAGCTTCTGCTTCTAAAACACCGTATTCTACAACAGTTTTTGGATGCAGCTTTGTTCCTAAAGCCATATATCCTCTCTGTTCATCTCTCGCTCCAAAAACAATTCTGGAAATCTGGCTCCAATACAAAGCTCCGGCACACATCTGGCAAGGTTCTAAGGTAACATATAATGTGCAGTTTTTAAGATATTTCCCTCCCAAGAAATTGGCTGCCGCCGTAATCGACTGCATTTCGGCATGTGCCGTTACATCGTTCAGCATTTCCGTAAGGTTATGGCTTCTGGCGATGATGCGATTTTCAACAACAATAACAGCCCCAACAGGGATTTCTCCTTTTTCAAAAGCGGCTTCTGCTTCCTGCAGTGCCTTTTTCATGAAATATTCGTCGGTGTTGCTGTTTTCCATAACCCAAAAATAGAAAACAATATCGTAAATTTGATTTTTAATCCGGAAATGAGCTATACTATCCTTCAAAATATAAATTCTCCTGAAGACCTGAGGAAACTAACTGAAGCTGAATTGCCAGTTTTGGCGGGCGAACTTCGCGATTTCATTATTGATATTGTTTCTGTCAAAGAAGGTCATTTGGGTGCCAGTTTGGGCGTAATTGAATTGACAATTGCCCTTCATTATGTTTTCAACACGCCCGATGATTTATTGGTATGGGATGTGGGTCATCAGGCATACGGACATAAAATCCTTACCGGCAGAAAAGATAATTTTGACACTAACAGACAATGGGGCGGTATTTCCGGATTTCCAAAAAGGAGCGAAAGTCCGTATGATACTTTTGGCACAGGACATTCTTCTACCGCAATTTCTGCTGCATTGGGAATGGCAATTGCCTCGAATCTTAACGGTGACTTTGAAAAACACCATATTGCCGTTGTAGGAGACGCTTCTATTGCTTCAGGAATGGCTTTTGAGGGATTAAATCATGCCGGTATGACAGATGCCAACCTATTGGTCATACTCAATGACAATGCTATAGGAATTGACCCTAGCGTAGGTGCTTTAAAAAACTATCTAACCGCTGTAAAAGACGGAAAAAACCCGAGACAGAATAACATGATAAAATCACTGAATTTTGATTATTCGGGTCCGATTGACGGTCATGATATTGCTGCTGTTATCAAAGAATTAAAACGGCTAAAAAGTATAAAAGGCCCAAAATTTCTCCATATCATCACCACAAAAGGAAAAGGACTGGAACAGGCCGAAAAAGACCAGGTAAAATATCATGCACCCGGTAAATTTGACAAGCTCACCGGAGAAATTATCTCAAAATCAGAAGAAAATCTGCCTCCAAAATTTCAGGATGTTTTTGGACTGACGCTATTGGAACTGGCCGAAAAAAATGAAAAGATTGTAGGAATTACACCTGCAATGCCAACAGGAAGCTCCTTAAAATTTATGATGGATGCCTTTCCAAAACGTGCCTTTGACGTAGGAATTGCAGAACAGCATGCTGTGACTCTGGCAGCCGGAATGGCAACACAGGGCATGATTGTATATTGCACTATTTATTCTACATTTTTGCAACGGGCCTATGACCAGGTAATTCATGATGTAGCCTTACAGAATCTTCCGGTGATTTTTTGCCTTGACCGCGCAGGATTGGTTGGTGAAGACGGTGCTACCCATCATGGCGTTTTTGACTTAGCCTATTTGAGATGTATTCCAAATATGATTATTTATGCGCCTATGAATGAAACCGCTTTTCGGAACATGTTATATACTGCACAACTTGGACTGGAACATCCTATTGCTATCCGGTATCCAAGAGGCCGAGGAGTGATTGTCGACTGGAAAAAACCTTTCGAAAAGATTGAGATAGGGAAAGCCCGGCTTTTAAAAGAAGGCAATAGAATTGCTATTCTTTCTACCGGATTCATTGGCAACAACGTTATTCCCGCTTTAGCCAATATTGACAGCCCAAAAGACTTTTCGCATTATGATTTTCCGTTTGTAAAACCGTTAGATGAAATCGTGCTTCATACAATTTTTAAGAAATATGACGTTATTATTACTTTAGAGGACGGAGCAGCAAAAGGAGGTTTCGGTAGCGCTATAACAGAATTTGCAGCTCAAAACAATTATACCAAAAGGATAAAGACTTTAGGAATTCCGGATGAATTCATCGAGCACGGAAGTATTGGCGAACTACAACGTTATAGCAAAATAGATGCAAAAAACTTGCAAATAATTTTTGAAACCTGTCGAAATTATTGACTTTTGCACTGTCCTAAAATTTAATATGCCTGTTATGAGATTATCTCCTTTAGCCTTAGGGTTATTCTTATTTTTTTCTGTATCGTCTTTTGCCCAATCTGTAGATACTATTCAATCCAAAAAACTAGATTCGGCTATTGTTAAAAAAGTTGTTACCCATTGGGAAAAGAAAAATGTGGTTGGATTTGACTTAAACGAAATTGCATTTGTCAATTGGAGTGCCGGGGGAAACAGTGCTATTTCCGGACTATTAAAAGGTACATTTACACGAAAATACGAGAATGGTAACCTAAAATGGCTTAACGAATTAATCGTACGTTATGGGGTAAGCAAGCAGGATGGTGTGGAATTGAGAAAAACAGACGATGCTTTCCAGTTCAACTCTACTTTTGGTTATAGAAAAGATACTACTTCCAACTGGTTTCATAGTGCGAAGTTTAATTTTAACACGCAGTTTACCAGCGGTTATGCCTATCCGAATACTGAGAAGGCAATTTCCAAGCCATTTGCACCAGCCTACACCTTTTTAGGGGTCGGAGCCGAATATAACAATAAGAAATATAACCTGCAGCTTTATATCTCGCCTCTTACTTTAAAGAACACTTTGGTTTTAGACCAACGACTGGCAGACCAGGGAGCCTTTGGGGTTCAGAAGGCGGTTTATGATGCCGTTACCGGAGAAAAGATTGAAGATGGTAAGAATTCTCGAACGGAACTTGGTTTCCTTTTTACCAGCGGCTATAAGAAGGAACTGTTCAAAAACATCAACTTAGAAAACAAGCTGAATCTCTACACGGATTATATCAACAATTTTGGGAACATAGACGTTGACTGGCAGGTCCAACTGGATTTTATTGTCAACAAATATGTGCGTGCCAATATCAACACCCACCTGATTTACGACCACGACATCAAGGCTAAAGAAGAAATCAATGGCCAGCAGGTTACCGTAGGACCAAAAGTACAGTTCAAGCAGATGCTTGGTGTGGGCTTGATTTACAGCTTCTAGGCTTATTACAGTTTCTTACGTCCGTTTATCGTATTAAATAATTCCAATGCATTTCCATCAGTCAGTAGTGACACGTAATGGCAAATGTGCAATAACCTTTTGTAAAGGTCATTTTTCTCATCATGGAATTTTTCCGGAAGCATTTTCAGCAATAGTCGGTCATAATTCGATGCTTCTCCGTGAAACTGGTTGTTAAATGCCGTAATAAATTTGTCCAGTAAAGTCTGGATAATCTGATAGCCTACCAATTCCTTTTCGATGACTTCGCGGCTTTGGTAGATGTTTTTTATGCTCAATTTGATGATGTCATTCATCTGGGCTACATATTTGCTCTTTTCCGTCAAGGCATGATGAAATTTCCCCTGAAGTATCAATTCTTCATTTTCAACGAATACTTTTACGACATCACTAATCAAACTGCCAATGGCCAATGCTCTCAGGTAGCTTATCCTGTCTTCTTTAGTAATTAAGGAATTGAATTTTTTGGTATCGATGCTGTCTTTTACCAGATTGATAAGGTATTCCAGTGCAAAATCTTCCGAAACCAGACCCAAATTGATTCCGTCTTCGAAGTCGATAATCGTATAGCAGATATCGTCAGCCGCTTCGACTAAAAAGGCTAACGGATGTCTTTCATAACCAATATCATTTCCTGATTTGTTAGGTATCATGCCCAGCTCTTCCGCAACCTCCTTGAAAAACTCCTTATCGGTTTGGAAAAAGCCGTATTTCTTATCCGAAATATGGCTTGTCGGTTTCTTAGGAAGTGATTCTTTTGGGTATTTCATGAACGCTCCGAGAGTAGCATATGAAATCCTGAGACCGCCGTCAATACCCGGTCGCGAAGCCGTCAATAACGAAAAACCGTTGGCATTACCTTCAAAATCGATTAAATCCTGCCATTCTTTTTCAGAAAGCTGTTCTTGGAACTGTTTTCCGTTTCCCGTTTTAAAATACTCGCCTATGGCTTTTTCTCCCGAATGCCCAAACGGCGGGTTTCCTATATCATGAGCCAGAGAAGCTGCCGCAACAATTGCCCCGAAATCGTTGGGCTGATAGCCATGAACTTCACTCAAATGCGGATATTTTTCAATAATCTGTTTCCCTACCAGTCTTCCGATGGAACGGCCAACGACAGAAACTTCAAGACTATGTGTGAGTCTTGTGTGAACAAAATCTGTTTTGGAAAGCGGGATTACCTGCGTTTTGTCCTGCAGGCTTCTGAAAGCGGAAGAAAATATAATCCTGTCATAATCGACTTCAAAGCCAAGACGTGTATCGTCCTGTTCTTTTCGTAATCTTTTTCCTTTGTCGCCTTGTTTTTTTAAAGACAAAAGCTGTTCCCAGTTCATCATAATTCGTTGGTATTATTTCCTATTTCATCAACAGAATAAAACAGTTCTTTTTTCTTTTCTAATAGTTCTTTATTAACAACATAGGTTTTGGAAATACTGTCATGCCAGCCTTTGTTTGGCGCACCCAAAAAAGAAAAAGTTTCAAAAGGGATAAGCCTGCAAAGTGAGCGCACTAATATTTCCTGAGTATCGGGTTTTTCACCATTTATATTGACAACTACTGTTTTAGTAATAAATTTCCCGATGGTTCTTGAAAAAAAGATTTCGAATATATTGTAATAAAGCAGTATGGACACAATTGCCACACCATATTCTTCTATCTTATTCATATTCCCGATACGGTCAAGAAGTTCCTGACTTCCAATAATAGCCGCAAATATCATCAACCCTATCAGGATAGCAAACATGAGCACTATTACACACACATAGTCTATCAAATAATTTGCAAGTCGGGTACCCAGACTTACGTTCAAATCTTTATCCAGCTTAAACTGTCTCGAAGTTCTGTTATCCATTTGTTTTTGAAAATTATTCTTTCAGGTTTGCCAAAAAGAAATTCTTGGATTTCTTTGGGTATTGGTTATGGGTCTTATCGCTCGGATTTTCAATTACCGACTTGATATTTACTTCATCCCCAATCTTAAAATTGGCTTCAGTATATTGGTAATCCAGAAGGTAAGGACCGCAGAAATAATTTCCGTTTTCATCTTTTTCTATGATTCCGGTATAAACTCCTTTTTTTTGTTTTGACATTGGTTTATGGTTAAAGTAAATAATTAGTTTGTTTTATGACAGTTTTGCCATTTCGTCAAGGATAATATTGTTTTTCACCTGCCTGAAAACAAAATCTTTTGCTTCAGAAAAAGAGATACCGTATTTCCTTTCCACATTTTGATATTTCACAGGATAGCGCGCCAGCAATTTATCATAATAGCCATCCAAAACCTGTTCTGATGGTGATATAAATTCCAGTTTAAGTTCAAAACGTCGCAACAACGCCTCATCAATCATTTGAATCTGATTGGTTGCGGCAATCAATATCGCGTTTCTTGGAAAATTATCTATCAGTTGCAACAGGGCATTTACAACGCGTTTCATTTCGCTGCTGTCTTTATTATCATAGTCCCTGACTTGTCCCAAAGAATCAAACTCATCAAAAAACAATACGGAATTCTCGTAATTGGCTTCCTTAAAAATGTTATTGATGTTCTTTGCCGTTTCTCCTAATTTGGAAGACACTATTGTTGACAGGTTTACGATAAAAATCTTTTTGTCCAGTTCTTTTGCAATCGCTTTGGCTGTCATGGTCTTGCCACAACCGGTCTTGCCATAAAGAAAAATTTTATTGGCGACAGGAAGTTCATACTGATGAAGGATTTCTGAAAAACGGTGTTCTTTCAAAAACTGCTCCACCTGTCCGGCAACAGAAGTTTCAAAGACAACATCTTCTAAATTTACATTTTCCCTATCTCTGAAATATAGTGTGCTCAAGCTATTCTGATTTTGTAAGCAAATATACTAAGACTAAAACTATTGGTATAAAAAAACAGCCATCATTTGACGGCTGTTTTTTATAGATATTACGTTTATTATTAAGAACCGCACATTTCGCAATCGTCTGGTTCTGCATTTTTGGAACGCTCCAGCATAGCACGGAATTCGTCAACAGCAATTGCCGGTTCTGCCACAGTTTCTACCGCTACAGGTTCTGCTTTTTTATCGTTGTTAAGTGTAAACTTAATTGCATCAACTGCCGACTTGGTTCTCAGATAGTACATTCCTGTTTTTAATCCGGACTGCCATGCATAGAAGTGCATTGAAGTCAGTTTGGCAAAATTCGCATCCTGCATGAACAGGTTTAACGACTGTGACTGGTCAATAAAATAACCTCTTTGGCGTGACATATCAATAATATCTTTCATTGACATTTCCCAAACGGTTTTATATAGTTCTTTCAAATCCTGCGGAATGATATCAATGTTTTGGATTGACCCGTTATGACGCATGATTTCCTGTTTCAGGTCTTCATTCCAAAGACCCAATTCTACTAAATCTTCTAACAGGTGCTTGTTTACCACGATAAATTCACCTGAAAGCACTCGTCTTGTATAGATATTTGAAGTATAAGGCTCAAAAGCTTCGTTGTTTCCAAGAATCTGAGATGTAGAAGCTGTTGGCATAGGAGCTACAAGCAATGAGTTTCTCACCCCATTTTCCATTACTTCTTTTCTCAAAGATGCCCAATCCCAACGACCGGACAAGTCTTCGTCTTTTAATCCCCAAAGATTGTATTGGAATTCTCCCTGTGAAATAGGCGAACCTTCAAAAGTAGAATAAGCTCCTTCTTCTTTTGCCATTTCCATCGAAGCCGTAACGGCAGCAAAGTATAGCGTTTCGAAGATTTCCTGGTTTAATTTTTTAGCTTCATCCGAAGTAAAAGGCATTCTCAAAAGAATGAAGGCATCTGCCAGACCTTGAACCCCTAATCCAACCGGACGGTGACGCATATTTGAATTTTCTGCTTCCGGAACCGGATAATAGTTTCTGTCAATTACCTTGTTCAGGTTTCTTGTCACACGTTTTGTTACGTTGAAAAGTAATTCATGGTTGAACTGTCCGTTTTCCACAAACATTGGCAATGAGATAGAAGCCAGGTTACATACCGCAATTTCATCTTTAGAAGTGTACTCCATGATTTCTGTACACAGGTTAGAAGAGCGGATTGTTCCCAGGTTTTTCTGGTTTGATTTGCGGTTTGCCGCATCTTTATACAGCATGTATGGCGTTCCGGTTTCGATTTGAGATTCCAGAATTTTTTCCCATAGTTCTCTTGCCTTAATGGTTTTTCTTCCTCTGCCCTGTTCTTCGTAAGAAGTATACAGCGCTTCAAATTCTTCACCATATACGTCGTAAAGTCCCGGACATTCGTTTGGACACATCAAAGTCCATGTAGAATCTTCCTGAACACGTTTCATGAACAAGTCCGAAGTCCACATGGCAAAGAATAAATCACGCGCACGCATTTCTTCTTTTCCATGGTTTTTCTTCAGGTCAAGGAAATCAAAAATATCAGCGTGCCATGTTTCGATATAGATAGCAAAACTTCCTTTGCGTTTTCCTCCTCCCTGGTCTACATAACGAGCGGTATCATTGAAAACACGCAACATCGGAACAATTCCGTTTGACGTTCCGTTTGTTCCGCGGATATAGGAACCCGTGGCACGAACGTTATGGATTGAAAGCCCGATTCCTCCAGCCGATTGTGAAATTTTGGCTGTTTGCTTTAGCGTATCGTAAATTCCGTCGATACTATCGTCCTGCATTGCCAAAAGGAAGCAGGAAGACATTTGCGGTTTTGGAGTTCCGGCATTGAATAACGTTGGCGTTGCATGCGTAAAGAACTTCTTAGACATCAGGTCATAAGTTTCCAATACTGCATCCAGGTCATTCAAATGGATTCCAACGGCAACACGCATCAACATGTGTTGTGGTCTTTCTACAATTTTTCCGTTTATTTTTAGCAGATACGAACGCTCCAACGTCTTAAATCCGAAATAATCGTAGTTGAAATCTCTATTATAAATTACATGGGAATCCAAAAAAGCCGCATTTTCCTGAATCACATTGTATACTTCTTCTGAAAGAAGCGGAGATTCCTGATTGGTTCTTGGATTCACATAGAAATACATTTCTTTCATCGTTTCTGAGAACGATTTTTTGGTATTCTTGTGAAGGTTTGAAATTGCTATCCTTGCTGCCAACTGGGCATAATCCGGATGGGCAATTGTCATTGCTGCTGCGGTTTCTGCTGCAAGATTGTCCAACTCTGAAGTTGTAACACCATCATACAACCCCTCAATAACGCGCATTGCTACTTTTACCGGATCTACAAGATCGTTCAAGCCGTAGCATAATTTTTTAATTCTATCCGTAATCTTATCAAACATTACCGGCTCTCTGTGACCGTCTCTTTTAACTACATACATAAGTTTACAAATTTGGTTAGGGAATGGAAGACCATTCGGGATTATTAAAAAGATTAAAACAATCCGCAAAAGCGGGAATAGTACTGATAACAAAGAAATTCTTTTCTTTCCGTCTATAGAAAGAAAAACAATTCTGTATTATCAGGAAATGGTTTAAAAGACAAAAGGGGTGTCTGGCTTCTAAAAAAATCTAGAAATCGGCGTCGAAACTAATTTTTTGCGATTCGCTGTCGTTTCCTGTTCCGCTGTTTAAAACTCCAGCTTTCTGATATTCTGAAACTCTTTTTTCGAAGAAATTTGTTTTACCCTGTAAAGAGATCATATCCATAAAATCAAACGGATTCGCAGAGTTATACACTCTTGCACATCCTAATTCTACTAATAATCTGTCGGTTACAAATTCTAAGTATTGTGTCATTAAGTTTGCGTTCATTCCAATTAAGCTCACCGGAAGAGATTCTGTTATAAATTCTCTTTCAATATCAAGAGCCTGTACCAGGATTTCTGTAATTCTGGCTTTTGAAACTTTGTTAACGAGGTGGTGGTTGTGCAAATGCACTGCAAAATCACAATGTACGCCTTCATCACGTGAAATCAATTCATTTGAAAAAGTAAGACCCGGCATCAATCCACGTTTTTTCAACCAATAGATAGAACAAAATGCTCCTGAGAAAAAGATTCCTTCTACGGCTGCAAAAGCAATCAGTCTTTCAGCAAATGAATCTGATTCAATCCATTTTAAAGCCCAGTCTGCTTTTTTCTTAATTGCCGGAAATACTTCCAAAGCGTGGAAAAGCTGGTCTTTTTCTGCTTCATCTTTTACATACGTATCAATCAGAAGAGAATAGGTTTCGCTGTGGATATTCTCCATCATGATTTGGAATCCGTAGAAAAATTTAGCTTCCGGATACTGAACTTCGTTTACAAAATTCTCTGCCAGGTTTTCATTCACAATACCGTCTGATGCAGCAAAAAAAGCTAAAATATGTTTGATAAAATATTTCTCATCATTATTCAGCTTATTGTTCCAGTCTGATAAATCCTGGTGCAAATCAATTTCTTCGGCAGTCCAAAAACTTGCTTCCATTTTCTTATACCACTCCCAAATATCATGGTGTTTTATAGGGAAAATCACGAAACGGTCTTTGTTCTCTTGTAAAATTGGTTCTATCGCTGCCATACTATCTTGACTTTTATTGTGTTATCGGAATTTATTCTTTGATTTCTTGACACTACAAAGATTGTCATTTGTATTCGTAAATGAAAGCCAAACTTATCCACAATTGGACATAGTTTTTAACAAGAGGTAAATTAATTCTTACTTTTTTAGATTTATTTAAAAAACTGAAAATCAGTTATTTACAAATTAAAAAACAACGCTAACTCCCATAAAACAAAGGAATTTAGAGTCGAAGAAAATTAAAATTTTGAAATAAAAAGTTTATTGATTTTTAAGTTCCTGAGCCACCTTTTCAAGTTCGGCATACCAGTCTTCTCCAAAACGACGAATGAGCGCTTCTTTTACAAATTTATACACCGGCACTTCAAGTTCTTTACCTAAGGAACAGGCGTCGTCACAAATCTCCCATCTGTCATAGTTTACTGCTGCAAATTCCGTAAAATCTTTAATACGTATTGGATACAAATGACAAGACACCGGTTTTTTCCAATCTACAATACCTTGATTATAGGCTTGTTCGATACCGCAAAGTGCAGTTTTACCGTCAAAAATTACATAAGCGCAATCCTTATTGTCAATCAGTGGCGTTTCCAAATCGCCATCTGTTCCTTTTATCCAGGTGCCCTGCGCTTCAATAGCATCAATTCCTTCTTTACGAAGAAACGGCTTTACTTTTGGGTAAATTGCTTCCAGGATTTTTGTCTCTTCTTCATTTAAAGGAGCACCCGCATCACCATCTACACAACAAGCCCCTTTACAAGCTGAAAGGTTGCAAACAAATTCTTTTTCTAAAATGTCTTCTGAGACAATTGTTTTTCCTAGTTGAAACATGCTGCAAAGATAGTTTTCAAATGTGAAATAGCGTGTTAATTTTTGAATTTCCGGCTTTACAGAAACAATTAGCTTATTTTCAATAACTTAATTTGAAAAAAATCATTAAAAAATTAACGAATCATTAATGATTTTTCATTTTTAATGAAATAATTTTGCAGCTTCAAAAAAGCATCGTTATGGGATTCGATTGGAGAGAAATTTTTACGGCCAGTATGGTTTTGTTTGCCGTTATCGACATCGTTGGTAGTATACCTATTATTGTCGATTTACGCTCAAAGGTAGGACACATCCAGTCTGAAAAAGCTTCTATTGTTGCCTGTGTCATTATGATTGCTTTTCTTTTTGTGGGCGAAGAAATCCTAAAGTTAATCGGCATCAACGCCAGTTCGTTTGCTGTTGCCGGTTCTTTTGTCTTGTTTTTCCTTGCTTTGGAAATGATTTTAGGAATCCGTCTTTATAAAGAAGACAACCCAAGTACAGCTTCTATTGTTCCAATTGCTTTTCCATTGATTGCAGGTGCCGGAACCATGACCACGATTCTGTCTTTGAGAGCAGAGTACGAAAAAATCAACATCATATTCGCCATAATCATCAATATCATTGTAGTTTTTGCCGTCCTGAAGTCGTCATCCAAGATAGAAAAGCTGCTTGGAGAGAACGGACTAAGTGTCATCCGAAAGATATTTGGCGTTATTCTGCTGGCCATTGCTGTTAAATTATTTGGCGCCAATGTTAAAGGGCTTTTTATCTAACATAGATTTTATTAATTTCACCATTCATAATCAGAGAACCCCTTCTTATAATGAAAATTTTTACTTACATATTAATCTTCCTTGCGTTAGCATTAATCATTTTCAACATTACTATTTTAGACTTCGACCACTTATTCGAAGGAGACAGTGTTGTTGGATTGATAGGAATTGCCGCTTCATTCTGCGCCATTTTCATTCTTCTGATTTTCAGAATGTCAAAAATGATCGAAGAAAAAACAAAAGACAAATAAGACCATGTTTGACGTTTTAATTATTGGCGGAGGCGTTTCAGGAATGTCCTGTGCCCTTGTTTTAGGGTCTGCTCAAAACAAAGCTTTTGCTGCCGACAAGAAAATTGGAATTTTTACACACCAGAAAGCTTCAAATCTTCAGGATGCCGTTTTTAATAATGCCTATGGAATTCCTGCGGGAAAATTAGGCTCGGAACTGTTGGAGGAAAGCAAAGAACAGCTTGCTTCTCTTTACCCACATGTTCAGCAAATTGAAAACGAAAAGGTCATGAAAATTGAAGGAGCCTACCCTAACTTTACGGTTGTAACCAATAAAGGTTCTTATCAAACCAAAATCATTGTAGTGGCGATCAACGCTACGAACACTTTCGCCATCGAAGGATTGATGGAATATGTAATTCCTCACAAAAAAGCGATTGCAGAAAAAAACAGAATCCAGTTAAAAAACGAAGACCATTTCGTTGCCGACGGAATTTACGTGGCCGGAACATTGGCAGGCTTGAGAAGCCAATTGTCAATCGCAGCCGGAAGCGGCGCTTCTGTGGCTACGGACATTTTGACTTTATGGAATAATGGTACGCATTCTCAAGTACACGATAGTATTAGAAAATAATTCTTGAAGTAGTCGCTAAGTTACCGAGGTGCTGAGGCGCTAAGGTTTTGTCTTTTTGTACGAAAAGAAGTTTTACATAAAATAAAAAAAGCATCCCGAAAAGGATGCTTTTTTTATTTTATTTCTTGTTTGTTTTCCAGAACGGCCTTAATCATGGCATCTTCTTTTAATACAATTTCATAGTATTTGTCGTCTCCGTATAATTGTCTGGCAAATTCAGCAGCCAAATAGCGCTTAACCAGATTTTTGGTATGCTTCAGGTCGAGAAGCACTCCGTTTTTGATTAAATATTTTTGGAAAGTATTGAAATAGCTATCTGTCTGTTGCATTTTTGTCAAAAACTGCTGGAAGGTCAGGTTTTTAAAATCATTACGGTTTTTATCCAACTCTTCAAAAGCAAAATAGCCTACGAGTCCGGATTGCATCATGTAGGCAATGCTTTCTTCGCCGTGTTCTACTTCCAGAGGCACAAAAATATCCGGAACGATTCCTCCGCCACCATATACAATGCGTCCTTTTGGCGTCCTGAATTTTAGCGTATCGGCTACTTTTATACTGTCCGACTTGTATAATTCGCCAGACTCAAAACGTTTTTCAAATTCCTTAAAGTATTCTTCACTCCCTTTTTCATAAGATTTCTGGATGGAACGTCCTGTTGGCGTATAATAACGCGCTACGGTTAATCTTACAGCCGATCCATCACCCAAAGGCATTTCACGTTGTACCAGTCCTTTTCCGAAAGAGCGCCTTCCTACTATGAGTCCGCGGTCATTATCCTGAATAGCTCCAGCTAAAATTTCACTGGCCGAAGCACTGTTTTCGTTAATCAGTATATATACTTTGCCGGTTTCAAAACTCCCATCATTGGTAGCATAGGTTTTGTCTACTCTGCCTTTTTTGTTTTTGGTAAAGACAATAAGTACGTTATCTTTGAGAAAATCGTCAGCTATTTCAATTGCCTTGTCCAGATAACCTCCGCCATTGTCACGCACATCAATTATAAGCGTTTTTGCTCCTTGTTTTTTAAGACTAAGAAGTCCTGTTTCAAATTCGTCATAGGTAGTTTCTGCGAAACGGTTTATTTTTATATAGCCAACGCCTGGATTGACCATCACGGCAATGTCTACACTTTTGATAGGAATCACATCACGTCTTACCTTGACTTTTAGCTTTTTATTTTCATTTTTTCTGTAGATGGTAAGCTCCACATCAGAACCTACACTTCCTTTTAGTTTGGAAAAAAGGGTGTCATTGGTAATCTTACGACCAAAAAGCTTGTAATTGTCTGCGAAAAGAATTCGGTCACCTGATTTGATACCTGCTTTTTCTGAAGGTCCGCCTTCAACCGGTTTTATGACCGCTACCGTATCATTATACATGTAAAAATTAACACCAATACCTACAAAATCACCTTTCATGCTTTGTGAAACCTGCTCAAATTCATTCTTGGCAATATAGACGGAGTGTGGATCCAATTTATCCAATATTCCGGTAACAGTCAGATCGACAATAGAGTCTGTATTGACATTGTCTACATATTCCCTGTCAATAAAATCGAGAAGTTTGTTGAGCTTGTTTTTGGGGCTGGTTTTGGAGAAAGCAACACCCTGGGTTGGAAAATTAAGCATTCCTCCCAAGACTACTCCTATTGCCAGGGCAGCAAAAATAACAAGTGGTAGATATATTTTATTGTTTTTCATTCATTTCGGTTTCAGAAATATGAACTACCTCAACGCCGGCATCTTTTAAAAATTGTATACCGGAATCATCCTTATAGCCTTCCTGATATACAACCCGTTTTATTCCCGACTGATGAATCAGCTTGCTGCATTCTTTACAGGGCGACAATGTAATATACAAAGTGGCTCCTTCACAAGATTGCGTTGAACCGGCTACTTTCAATATGGCGTTGGCCTCTGCATGAAGCACATACCACAACGTTAACCCATCAGCTCCTTCGCAGGAATTTTCAAATCCGGATGGCGTTCCGTTATAACCGTCAGAGATAATCATCCTGTCTTTCACAATAATTGCGCCAACCTGTTTTCTTTTGCAATACGACAACCGGCTCCATTCTTTTGCTATGCGAAGGTAGGCCTTATCATATTTGTTTAGTTTATTCAAATTCATACGTTTACGAAGAAATTTTTACGGCGATTGTCCCAAAGCCTAGTTGTCGCTTTGAAACCATTCTGCATAGGATGTTTCTGTTTCCTGTAGTCTCAAAGAATGTAGGGCTATGTTCTCCGGCAGTCTGCTTTTGATTTTTTCAGCGAAATCAATCACCATGTTTTCGCTTGTTGGCTGATAACCGACTAAAATCACATGATGCCCCCTGTTCTTTAGTTCCTCTGCCAATTCAACATGGGGCGTATTTTTATTAAAAACGGTTGCATGGTCAAAAACATCTACAACTTCTTCGCGGACTATTTTTTTCAGATCCGAAAAATCAATCACCATTCCAAATTTCACGTTGCTAGTATCTGAAATCGGCGTTCCTATTACAGTTACCGACAATTTATAGCTATGCCCGTGTACATTTTTACATTTTCCGTCATAGCCATACAATGCATGTCCTGTTTCGAAACTAAATTGCTTGGTAATTCTGATTTTGCTCATTCTTTTTTATTTCTGCAAATTTAGTTACTTTTTGAATTGGTTCAGGGCATTTCTGCTAAAATCTGACAAAACCAACTTCCCTGAAATTGAAGCTCTTTCATACAAAAGCGTATCCCAATTTTCGGTTCCTTCCCACAGTACTTTTTTCATTTCAGACAAGGCTTCCGGATTATAGGATGCTAGTTTTGAAGTAAAAATTTCCAACTCTTTATCCAAATCTTCTTTTGTTTCAAAAACTTTGGCGTACAGCCCTTTTTCCTGAGCCCAATAGGCATTTTTCCATTCGTGTGCTGCCAAAGTCATTTCGCCTAAAGCGCCCTTACCTATTTTTCTTGAAACGGCCGGTTCAATCACAAAAGGCCCGATTCCGATAGCCAGTTCTGATAGTTTAATAGCGCTGTCTACTGTTGCAAAAGCATAATCGCATGCCGCAGCCAGTCCTACACCACCCCCAACGGCTTTGCCATGAATGCGTCCAACAATCAGTTTGGAGCATTTACGCATAGCATTGATTACGTTTGCAAAACCCGAAAAGAAGCTGGTTCCTTCCATAAGGTTCGATACAGCCAAAAGCTCATCAAAAGAAGCTCCGGCACAAAACGCCCCATCGCCTTCGCTTTTTAGAATAATCAGATTTACGTCCGGATTGCTGCTCAAATTGTTTAATTCGTCCGTCAGTCTTTGTAATAATTCACTTGGGAAGGAATTACTTGCGGGATGTCCGAATTCAACGGTTGCTATTTTATTTTCGATAACGGTATATAGTGACCCGTTTAATCTTTGTGTGGTCATAAAAAAATATTTGCAGGTAAAGTTACGCTTTTGCAAAATAAATTCATCGGAAGGTATTTGCTTTTTGAAAATTAATTCCCTTAATTTGCCACATGCTTTGGGGATGTAGCTCACTTGGCTAGAGCGCTTGGCTGGCAGCCAAGAGGTAGTGGGTTCGAATCCCATCTTCTCCACCTGATAGGACAAATCGATATTTTTATTGGTTTGTCCTTTTTTATTTTCATAAAAATTAATCTTCAACAATAAAATGATAATTAAAAAACACGAATTAATCAGGATTATTGAAAGACTTTCGAAAGAGATAGAATTAAATTGTAATGATGATATGTTAATTGACAGTGAAGATTATTACTGGGATATTCAGTCCAAACAACTATACAATCCTAAAGAGAAACCTGAGTTAATGCTCGGACAATTGTCAGACGATTGGAATGACCTTAGAAGATTATTGGATAAAGAAAATGTCTCTCTTTCTTATGATTTGAAAAGACTATCATCAATTTTACATTTACTCGAATTTAAATTGGGCAGTGATTGGATTTTACAAGATAATGACAAAATATAATGGATAAGGACACCCAAAACTTAGTACCAAACAACAAAGAAGACTTAAATTTCATCAATAATTTAAAGCTGAAATCTATTTCTGAAATAAGAGATATAATTCCACAATTATTAGAGTGGATGCAGGATATGAATTGGCCTCAAGCTCCGTTAATAGCCGATTATTTCTCTCCTTATATTAATGAAATTCAAGAGGAATTGATATCGATTTTGAAAAGTAATGATGAAATATGGAAATATTGGATTCTTCATGGCCTCATATTACATTCTGAGATTACTCCTAGCCAAAAAATTTTACTCGAAGTAAAAAGGGTTTACTTAAATGCATCAAAACAAGAAAAAGAAGAAGAGGTTGATGTAATTGCAAAAGAAATATTAGAAAAATACCATATCCCTTTTTAATCTACAACAACTTATTCATAATAACTCACTGTTTAATAAATCACTATATAATGTTTCTTTTCAATCTTTAAACTCAGCATACAAATTGAAAAAGATTTCTTCAGATTTATTTTTGGAGTAGGCTTATTAAGTAATATTCCAATTCCAACATTGTGAGACTGATTACCATGATTGAGAACAAAATGCTCTTTATTTGAGTCCTCAAGGAAAAAATCACTGTAATTATAATTTAATTGCAATTCTTCTTGATTAACAAGTTTCAAGTATCAAAGTTTTTATTTCAATTGGTGTTTCGATTTCGATTTGAAATTCAAATTTTTCTAAAAATTCTTTGACAGTATTCCATTTGGAAAAATTAAATTCGATTTTGGAATTGCAATATATGTCAATATAAAAATTTGCGCTTAAACTCCTTTCAGTCCATCCGTCGGAATATAAATAAGACAGGATATAATATTTATCCAGTTTAAAATTCCCTGTCGAATCTATTCTTTGTATTTCAATCGGATTGAATTTCATGAGTTAAAAGATTTCATTTCTAAATTTTAATAATTTTAGACTTTAATTTTTCTCGAAATAGAAAACTAAAAACAAATATCATGAAATATAAATACAGCATCCCAATTATTATTATTTTATTGATAGTAAATTCAATTATTCAGCACAAAAATCGGGAAAAAGAAAAAAAGATTTATAATTTAATATTCAATGAAATTAAATTTTCAGGCACCATTACTGGCTTACAGGTTTCAAAAAACCATGATTTCGGGATTATCACAATTAAAATCAAGGAAACAAATTGCAAGGAATTTAATCCGATCATTAACACCAAACATATATTACCATATACTATTAAAGATTCGGCAGCAGAAATTTACATTACTGTTTCAAGTAATCTAAAAAAGGGCGATTTTGTAAAAGTTGATTCTAACAATGGAAAGGCTATTTTTAGCAATACAAGCGGCATTCTTTATCAGGGTCAAATTCATATAATCTCTGTAGAAACCGATATTGATTTTGTTAAGAAAAATTCTACTCTCAACAAAAAACACCTAATTTCTATCCTCGATAGCCCATAAATCAACAAGGTAAATCTTCGATAAGTCTTAAAACATTTTTAACTGTAACTGACCCACTTTTTACATTACTTCTTTATAATACAGCTTATTTCGTAGCTTTGTATAATCCACTCCAAAAAGACAAAAATGGCAATTTTAGTAATAGAAGACGACCAAAGGGTAGCCGAACTCATACAGAGAGGACTTGAAGAACAGGGTTTTACTGTTACTTTAGCCTATGACGGCCTTTCCGGAAAGAAGTTAGCGTTACAAAACAACTACAAGCTGATTATTACAGATATTATTTTGCCAAAAATGGATGGAATTGATGTATGCAGGCAAATACGGGAAACCAAACCCGACATTCCCATCATCATGTTGACGGCACTTGGCACGACAGACGACAAGGTAGAAGGATTTGATGCCGGAGCAGACGATTATCTGGTCAAACCTTTTGAAATGCGCGAACTGTTGGTACGTGTCCGGGCTTTGCTAAAACGCAATACCAAAACCGCAAACAGTGTCGGTTTTATTATACGTTTTGCTGACCTTGAAATGAACCTACACACCAAAATCGTGAAACGGGACGGACAGGAAATTAGCCTTACACCAAAAGAATTTAAACTTTTAGAATATCTGATGCACAATCCGGAACGGGTATTATCTCGTATTGAAATTGCCGAAAAAGTATGGGATACCCATTTTGATACCGGCACCAATTTTATTGATGTCTACATCAATTATCTGAGAAAAAAAATCGACCGGGATTTTGAAAAGAAACTCATACACACCAAATCAGGAATGGGATTTATTTTGAAGGCAGAATAATGAAAATCAGGACACGGCTCACTTTACTATTCACCCTAATTACTGCGACAATTTTACTGGTCTTCGCTGCGGTTATCTATTTTACCGCCAAAGAAAACAGGGAAAAGGAGTTTTATTCCTTATTAAAAAAAGAAGCCATTACCAAAGCCAATCTTTTTTTAAATGCCCGAGTTGACAAACAAACCTTGCAGGAAATCTACCATAGCAACCGAAAGATATTAAATGAAGTAGAAGTTGCTATTTATGACCCATCCTTTGATTTGCTTTATCATGATGCTGTTGATATCGATTATGTAAAGGAAACCAAACAGATGATAAACGAGATTAACCAAAAAGGAGAAATCAGCTTTTATCAGCAGGATTGGCAGGTTATCGGGCTTCGGTATGAATTTCAGAATAGCTATTATATAGTTACCGCCACAGCTTATGACCAAAATGGTTATGTCAAACTTAATAATCTGTTTAAGACTATCGTTATTGTTTTTATCATTTCTGTCCTGTTTATCTACATTGCCGGGCGTTTCTTTTCAAAAAAAGCATTTGGTCCTGTAAAGGAAATGACCGAAAAGGCAGCAAACATTTCTGCCACCAATCTTGACTTGCGCCTAGTGAGCAACGGAAGCAAAGACGAACTTTCAGAACTGGCCAACACATTCAACGAAATGCTCGACCGCCTGGAAAATTCTTTCGAGGCACAAAAACATTTTGTTTCCAATATTTCCCATGAATTAAGAACGCCTCTTGCGGCCATTATTGCCGAATTGGAATTATCTACCCATAAAGACCGTACTATCAATGAATACAAAGATGCCATAACCAATGCGCTGTCTGACGCCCAAAAACTGGTACGCCTTTCCAACAGCCTGTTGGATTTGGCAAAAGCGAGCTACGACCCATCCGAAATTGCTTTTAAGCCTGTCCGTATAGACGAAATATTATTGGATGCCCGATTACAGGTACAACAGGCAAATCCTGATTACAGAATTGACATCCACTTTGAAAGTGATTTTGAGAATGACGACCAGATATCTGTTAACGGCAATGAATATCTTCTAAAAGTAGCTTTTGCCAACCTGTTTGAAAACGGCTGCAAATTTTCAAATGACAAACAGAGTACCGTTTCTTTTTCATATGGTGATGGAAAAATCCTGTTACGATTCGCAGACAAAGGCATTGGTATTTCGAAAAAAGACATTGAGAATATCTTTACTCCTTTTTATAGAGGCGAAAATAAAAAATATGCCGACGGAAACGGCATTGGCCTTTCGCTTACACAAAAAATCATAACACTTCATAAAGGCACTATCAGCGTAAAATCTGAAAATCCCGGAACTGTCTTTACGATTGTACTGGCCCACATTTAGCCTTTCTAATAAAATTCTAATTTTTTTCTATTGATTCTCTAACGGCTCTTTCCATTGAGAATGAAGATTTTTGTGTCAGCAAAAAACACAATGATTTTCATCTTAAACCGGAATAGCCGTGGCACTTCTTTTTGTACCCGACTTCGTTTGAGGAATTGATTTTTTGCTTGCAGATAAGTAAATATACGCCAATGACCCTTTTAAGTTTTTCTATACGCCTGTTATTTGCGCTTGTATTTGGCGCCTCCATCGGCATTGAACGACAGTGGCGTCAAAAAAGCGCAGGACTTCGCACCAATACTTTGGTGTCATTAGGTTCTGCTGCCTTTATCCTGCTTTCGGTTTCGCTGACAGATGTGGCGGGTGACCCAAGCCGTATTGCGGCGCAAATTGTAACCGGTATTGGTTTTCTGGGCGCAGGTGTAATCATGAAAGACGGTCTGAGCGTACAAGGTTTAAACACTGCCGCCACTATTTGGTGTTCTGCAGCTGTAGGTTCGCTTTGTGGTTTGGGATTATTTGCACAGGCAGGGATTGTTACGGCTGCGATTATGCTTACGCACATGCTTCTCCGCCCGCTTGGACAAAAGTTGAGCTTGCTCACATTCATAAAATCAAACAATATACAAACGGACTATCTGTTCACTATTAAATGCAAAACCGAAGTAGAAAATCAGATTCGCGTATTGCTGATGCAGATGCTCGGAAACGAGGACAAACTATTATTAAAATCATTAACCAGTAATGACACAGAGGATATAAACCAGGTAACAATAACCGCAGAGATTAAATCTGCTACACCCCAGGACAACCTGATAGAAAAAACGGCAAGCCGTCTCACTATCGAGGAAAAAGTAATTAAAGTAAGTTGGGAGATTACGGGAACTGAATCAGACCTATAGCAATAGTTTCAGCCATGCAGAGATATCCTTCTCCCAACTTTTTTACTTTAATATTTAGCAATACCACAATACTTATTCATCAAACAAATAAAAAGCCCAATGATGACAAGTTTAAAAAAGAAGATAAAAAACCCGCTTCATTCCGTAATCAATTCAAACGGAATGAATATGGGAACCGTCACTAAACTGCAAAATGCATCCAGCCAGGACGACAAGTTTGTTTATGCCATGCTGGAAACCAGTGAAAAAGGAATAACAGATACTACTGCAGAGGAACGCAGACTGAAATTCGGAATCAATGAATTACAGCACCAGAAAGCACCAAAGCGGCTTATGCAGCTATTGAAAGCATTTGCCAATCCTTTTATTTACATACTACTGGTCATTGCTGTTGTTTCCTTTGTTATTGATGTTTGGTTGCCGTCTGTAGAAGACCGCGATTTCAAAACCGTCATCGTAGTTTCCGTTATGATTCTGGTAAGTGCTCTTTTACGTTTCGTACAGGAATACCGAAGCAATTCAGCAGCCGAAAAACTAAAGAGTATGGTAAAGACCACTGCTACCGTATTCAGAAAGTTTAGAGGTAAAAAAGAAATCCCTATCAGTGAATTGGTTCCCGGTGATATTGTATACCTGTCTGCCGGTGATATGATTCCTGCCGACTGCCGCATCATACAGAGCAAAGACCTTTTTGTAAGCGAAAGTATGCTTACAGGCGAGGCACTGCCTGTTGAAAAAAGTCATTTCCCTATACGGAATGCAGAAAAAAAGCAGCCTACAGATCTCAATAATGTCTGTTTTATGGGTACAAATGTAGTAAGCGGTTCTGCTACAGCAATTGTTGTTGCCACCGGCAGCTATACTTTTTTTGGAAGCATTAGCAGGTCTATTGTGGGAGAACGTCCCGAAACCAGCTTTGACAAAGGGATTAACAAGGTCAGTTTCTTACTTATCCGCTTTATGCTCGTGATGGTTCCGCTTATTTTTTTAATCAACGGATTACTGAAAAATGATTGGGCAGAAGCTTTGCTTTTTGCTATTGCCATAGCGGTAGGCCTCACACCTGAAATGCTGCCTATGATAGTGACAGCCAACCTTGCAAAAGGCGCTGTAACCATGAGCAGACATAAGGTAATTGTAAAACGTCTGAACTCCATCCAAAACATTGGAGCTATGGATATTCTTTGTACAGACAAAACCGGAACCCTGACATTGGATAAAATCGTACTGGAAAAACACCTGAATGTTTACGGAATAGAAGACGATGAAGTCCTGAAATGGGCCTATCTCAACAGCTATCATCAAACAGGCCTTAAAAACCTGATGGATGAAGCCGTATTGGAGCACGCCGATTTGCATGACTATCTGAAGGTAGAAGAACAATATATTAAAGTTGACGAAATTCCTTTCGATTTTCAACGCAGACGAATGTCTGTCGTATTGAAAACGCACAATGGCAAACACCTTCTTATTACCAAAGGAGCCGTTGAAGAAATGCTGGAGCTATGCACGAATGCTTTTGACCCCGGAGATGACCGCAGCCTTCACATAGAAAACGACTCTGTCGTGCCTATGGACGATATGATGCGAAAAACCGTATTGAACACTTCTAAAAAAATGAATGAAGAAGGATTGCGGGTTTTGCTGGTTGCTATTCGTGAATTTGACAGTTCTCATCCTCTCACCTATTCCGTTCAGGATGAGGACCAGCTTACCTTAACAGGTTTTATTGGCTTCCTCGACCCGGCAAAACCATCTGCAAAACCTGCAATTGAAGCCCTGCAGAAATTAGGTGTAGGCATAAAAGTACTTACGGGCGACAATGAAATAGTGGCAAAAAAGATTTGCAATGATGTGGGCATTCCTGTCCAACACGTCGTCAACGGTATTGATTTGGAAAAAATGACTGATGATGAACTATTACAGCAAATTGATACGGTTTCTGTATTCGCCAAACTAAATCCTTTGCAAAAAGTAAGAGTCGTAAAAGCCTTACGGGGCAAAGGACATACAGTTGGTTTTATGGGTGATGGTATTAATGATGCCGCAGCGTTAAAAGAATCAGATGTGGGTATCAGTGTAGATACAGCCGTGGACATTACGAAAGAAAGTGCCGATATTATTTTGCTCGAAAAAGATTTGATGGTATTGCGCAAAGGTGTAATCTATGGAAGGCGAACCTTTGGAAATATCATTAAATACATCAAGATGACGGCCAGTAGTAATTTTGGTAATATGTTCAGTATGTTGGGAGCAAGTATGTTCTTACCATTCCTGCCTATGTTACCCGTACACCTGCTGGTTCAAAACCTGCTTTATGATATTTCACAAATTTCGATTCCGTGGGATAAAATGGATGAAGAATTTATCCGGAAACCCAAAAAATGGGATGCCGGTAGCGTATCCAGATTTATGCTTTTCATTGGCCCGATAAGCTCCATCTTCGATTTTGCCACGTTTGCCGTTATGTTTTTCGTTTTTAAGGCCAATACTCCGGAACATCAGACCCTTTTCCAAAGCGGCTGGTTTGTAGAAGGCCTGCTTTCACAAACACTTATCATACACATGATACGTACAAGAAAGGTTCCTTTTATACAAAGCTGGGCGGCAACTCCGGTAGTAGCCTTAACTTCTCTGATTATGGTTATAGGGATCCTTATTCCTTTTTCACCTTTTGCAGCAGCATTAAAAATGCAGCCTCTGCCATTAAGCTATTTTCCATGGCTTATAGGCATACTGACGTGCTATTGCCTGCTTACGCAATTAGTAAAAAACTGGTTCATTAAAAAATTCAATTCCTGGCTTTAATACAGGTATTAATAGCAAAAACACCAAAAGCCATTTCGATGACTTTTGGTGTTTTGCATTTTATTTTACCGGTTCCCTTAAAATAGTTTTGAGTTTGCTCTGTTCGGTCTTATTGAAATCTGACAGGTATATTTCATGATGCAGTCCATTTTTTTGAAATCCATTTTCTTCTATAACTTTTCTCATTTCCTGTAGTGTTTCAATTTCCTTCAAAAATGGCCCAACATGCAACATCTGGACAGATTTTCCCTCATTCATCCGAAAAAACTTGATTTCTTTTACAAGTTCCAATTTCTTTTTTGCGAAAGCCGCCTGAATTGCCTGGTCAACATCATTTTCTGACACATATTCCGGCATCCGGATTAGCAAGCGATATTCCCATTCGCTCCTGGCAATTGCTTTTGGCGCTTCATCCATAGTAATCCCTGCAAATTTTCTTTCGTCATACCACCACAGTCCTTCCAGTTTTGAAACCGTAAAATCCTTGCCCTGCTGTTTGAACATAAATTTGATGATATAGGCAGTTGTATAAAGCGCCTGTATCTTTTCTGAAAAACTTTTTTCGGAAGGGTCGCCCTTGCCGGTTAATGAGATAAATTGAGCCGGTTCTATCTCAACAATTTCAGGTTTGGTTTTAGAAGCAAAATAGGTTTTATACTTCTTTGTTAAATCTAACTTTTCCATTTTGGCTGTTGTTTTTTGATTAGTATTACGCAAAATAAAACTACACCAGTGACAACCCTATGGCAACAGGTTTTCAGTTTAACAATTAATTGCAATAATCCTAAAAACTAAAAGTCCCTAATCTTTCGAAAAGGGACTTTTTTAAACTAATTGTAAATCATTTATTTCTTCACAAACTTTGCAGTTGCTCCGGATTCGGAACGCATAAAATACATTCCTGAAGCCAGTGAGCTTACGTCAATACTATTGTTTCCAGACTTTAAAGTCTCCTTTTGTATTGTTTTTCCTGTCATATCAGCAATTGTAACATCTGTTGCTTCATTCAATTGGATAAACAGACGGTCTGTTACCGGATTCGGATAAATTTTCAATCCGTCTTTTATGAATGTGTCCACACCTAAATTCGTTATCTGAACACAATTTGAAGTTGCGGAGCATCCGTTTTGAGTCACAATTACCGCATACGAACCATTTCCACTTGCCGTGTAAGAAGCATTGGTTGCTCCGTTTATAGGTTGATTGTTCGCACAATTAATCCACTGATAGGTAGCTCCCGTTGCAGATGCCGTTATCGTACTTCCCTGTAATGTTGTTGCAGTATTTACCAAATTAACAACAACTGTCATCGTCGCTGTCGTAACACATTGACCCGTTGTAGGTGTAAAAGTATACGTTGTGGTTGCTGTATTGTTTATTGCCGGACTCCACACACCTCCAATTCCGTTATTGGAAACTGTTGGCAGTGTGAATGTATTACCGGAACAAACCGGTGCAATCTGCGTAAATGCAGGAACAGTTGGAGCAGTAACATTCATGGTAATTGTATTGCTCGTAACGTTAGTTGGTGAAGCACAGGCCGCATTACTTATCATTACACAAGAAACAGTACTTCCGTTTGCAAGTGTAGTAGTTGTATAAGTTGGGCTATTTGTACCAACGTTATTGCCATTGACTTTCCATTGGTAAGAAGGCGTTGTTCCTCCATTAACAGGTGTTGCCGTAAAAGTAACGCTTGTTCCCTGGCAAATCGAAGTCTGTGATGCATCAATTGTTACTGTTGGCGTACAAGCTACCGGAGGCGGCCCTACCAAACAGATAGTAAAAGGAAGCGTAGTTATAGCTGTATTAGGATTTAATACGCGAACATAATAGGTTCTGCCTATAACAAGATTGTTATTCGTAAAAGTTATAAAATTCGTGCCCGATGGAAGACACTGAAGCCTATTTCCGGTACAGCTTTCTTCATAAATTTCCATGGCGAAATACATCGTTGAATTTGTTGTTGCTCTTGACACCGTAACAGTCATCGTCTGACCTGTAGCGGTAAATTTATACCATACGTCCTGGCTACTGGTGTTAGCACAGGGAGGAACTGCTCCATCCAATAAGGCTCCCCTTAATGTACCGGAAACGTTTACGCAGGTATTATTTGGTGTAAGTTCTATGGCTGTGGCACAACTGTCATTTGCAGGTTTTGGGAAAGACTGGACACAGATATTGAAAGCCAAAGTAGTCAG
>NZ_MKVG01000017.1:0-14302 GCF_001899155.1 Flavobacterium sp. 38-13 | reverse complement strand
GTTGAATGTGTTTGATGTTCCGTAGGCGAATGCAGGCGATATGGCATATTCAATCGTTCCCGTTCCACCAGTAGTGGTTATTTCAATACTTCCTGTAGCATCTCCAAAGCATAATACATTAGCTGTTACATTTGAAGTTGCTGTGATTGGTAATAAATTGTCAATAGTGAAAGGAACCGTTTTGGTACAGCCATTGGTGTGCTGTACGTAGGCGGTATGGGTTCCCGGTGGTACATTCGTAAACGTGTTGGAAGCCACATAATTGATTCCGTCCAAAGAATATTGAACATCACTTACAACTTCAATATTTACGGTTACTGTTACGATGTTTCCAGGTACATTATTTGTACAATTCGGCTGTACTGATACGGCTGGAATTACTTCTACCGCCGGATCCATATATTGTTCTACAGGTGGATTTACATTACATCCGTTAGAATCTCTTACGTAAATCAGGTATAGAGTATCCCCAACCAAATTCGTGAAGGTGTGCTGATTCCCCGTAACAGGTACAAATGTAACATTGTCAAGACTTACCAGATAATTTCCTGTTCCTCCGGTAATGCTGATTGCTATCGAACCATCGGCATCATTAAGGCAAAGTTCCTGATTAACGGTATCTACTGTTGCCACAAGCGGAGCCGGTTCTAAAATGTCAATATTTAACAATTCAAAACAGCCTTTCTGGTCTTGAACAATGACCTCATAGCTTCCTGGAGGAAGTGCGTCAAATACGTTGTCTGTCACAAATTGGTTGAGGTTAGGAGATATTGCATATTGAATAATTCCTGTTCCTCCTGTAGTTTGAATTTCAATGCTTCCGTTTGCATCTCCAAAACAAAGAACATCTTGCTTGATGTAGCTTACCGTTAGTTGGGCCGGGTCTGTAATGTTAATGACAGACGATGTTTCTCTACAGTCAAGACTCACTACACGAACATAATAATTTCCTGCCGGAAGTCCGGTAAAACTATTTCCTGCTTGCGGTCCTGCCAGAACATTGGATGCTCCGTCTAGTAATTCATACATATAACTGCCTAGTCCTCCGGTTGCATTGGCTGTAATGGCTGCTGTCGATTCTCCCGAACAGTTTATTGACGCGCTGCTCAGGTCCAGATTTAACTGTAAAGCCGGAACCGGCAATATGGTTACCTGATTTGTCAATACGGCCTGGCATCCGTTCGCATCTTTCACATAATATTGATAAGTGCCGGGACCTACAGTATATACTGAAGTATTTGAATAAGTTATTCCATCAGCACTGAACTGGTACGGTGGTGTTCCACCCGAACCGGATACGCTGATTTCTGCCTGTGTTAAACAGGTCATATTGCTGTTTGCAGATAAAAATCCTTGTAGCGGAGTTGGTTCAGTGATTGTTAATGTTGGTGTTGTCAGGTCACAATTCCAACCATCAGTAATCGTGATGCTGTAGATTCCTGCTCCAAGTCCAGGGAATTGCGGGCTTGTTTGAGGTCCGGAACTCAAAACAATTGTAGTTCCTGTTGCATCATAACGATTAAGGATGAATTGGTAGCTTCCTTGTCCACCTGCTACACTTAAGGCTTCAATCATGGCGGTAGTATCACCATGGCAAAGTACCTGGGTAACAGAGGCATTTATAGTAGCCGAGATAAGTGCCGGTTGTACTAATACAATTGTCTGGCTTACGATACAGCCTCCGGAATCTCTTACGGAGACAGTATAATTTCCTGCAGCCAAACCTGTAAAGGAGCTATTGGCGGCATACGCCTGAATAGTTGTTGAGGTTGTATTGTTTACTAATTCATATAGATAGGTTCCCCATCCGCCAGTGGCAGAGGCTGTGATTTCTCCCTGATTGTTGTCACAGGTTACATTGGCAGTCTGATTAGCGGTCAACTGTAATGGACTATCAGGAGAAGTAACGGTTACGGTGTTTGAGTTTTCCGTACAGAAAGGAGTATCAGTTGCCGTAACTACGACATGAAGGTTTCCTGCTGTCAGGCCATTTATTGTAAACGGATTTACTGCTGTACTTCCGTTTCCTGTTGCTACGGTTGTTCCTGCTGTATTGATAACATTGTATGAATAAGCACCGGTGTATCCTGTTACGTTAATGGTAAGGGTTCCGTCCGAATCTCCAAAACAAGTTACCGGGGTAGGATTGGATGCTATTACTTCAATCGTTTCAAACGGCAGAATTTCGTAAGGAACGGTAAGCATATAACATCCTGTTACGTTGTCTTTGACCTGGAAAGTGTAGCTTCCGGGCTGTGTCAGCAGTAATGTAGCGGTGTTATTCCCCGGACCCGGAGTGACAGATGCCTGTGACCCTAATGGCAAGACATCAAAAGTGAAATCTCCGGAACCACCCGTTACATTTATCTGTACAGATTCGTCATTGGTACAGGTAATTGCTGTTCCGCGAACTGCAGCAACTGCTGTTATTTCCGGTAAAGGATTGATAATTACCGTTGTGGTTTGCGTACAGTTATTACTGTCTTTTACCGTTACGGTTATATTCTGTGTGCTTCCATTGTCAACAATATTAAATGTGTTGGTATTTTGGAAATTAGTTCCATCAATACTATAGAAATAGGGAGCTGTTCCGGAAGGATTTCCTGTTGTGTCATTTTCAACAGT
This sequence comes from Flavobacterium sp. 38-13, assembly GCF_001899155.1. Classification (NCBI taxonomy): domain Bacteria; kingdom Pseudomonadati; phylum Bacteroidota; class Flavobacteriia; order Flavobacteriales; family Flavobacteriaceae; genus Flavobacterium; species Flavobacterium sp. 38-13. Next base: position 11,677 of record NZ_MKVG01000017.1, on the reverse strand, counting down.
TACTGTAATAGTTGAAGTATTCACCACATTGGAAGTATTACAAGCAAAAGCCGTTGCTGAAGCACTGATATCTAAAAGTGACGGTTCAGTGATGGTTACAGTTTGAGCATCTGAACAGTTTTTTCCAGACATTACAGTAATGGTATAAGTACCTGCTGCCAATCCGGTAAACACAGGAGAGTTCTGCGTTATAGCCGGATTGGTTCCGTCGTTAACCGTGTAAGTATAAGGCGGATTGTCGTTTGAAGCTGGTAATGTTATTCTAATTACTCCATCTGAACCACCATTACAACTTACATTGTCAGAGCTTGTGGTGAAGGTTACCGGAGTAGGAACTTCTAATGAGATTGCTGCCTGTTCATTACAGTTTGAAGTCGTATCGTGAATTACTACAATATAATTTCCTGCTGCCAATCCGGTAAAGTTTGCTGTTGCCTGAGCAGTAACAATTGTATTGCCTGACCCGTCCTGAAGTTCGTATTCATAATTGCCAGAACCTCCAAAAGGGGTAACTGTAATTTCGCCATCGTTATTGGCACAGCTAGGTTGCAATGTGGCTGCCGGAGTAAGGTTTAACGGAACGAAAATTTGTAAGGTTTCAACATTTCCACAACCGTTGGCATCTTTTATCTGGATGGTATAATTTCCTGAAGAAAGATTATCATAGGTGAAAGATGCTGCTGCCTGATTTTGGAATGCTCCTCCGTTTATGCTATAAGAATAAGGAGCTACTCCGTTAACCGTTCTGTCTATCTGTATGGAAAAACTTCCTTCTGAGGTGCCGCATTGGTTTGTAACAGAAGCAGTGATAACCGGAGTTGTATCAGTTGGTAATGTGATTGGTGCCGACTGAATACAGTTGTTTGCGTCTTTGATGTATACGGTATAGTTGCCACCTTCTGTATTGAAAACATTGGCAGATGTTCCTGTCCAGGTTGCCACAGTTGGTGCCGGACCTCCCGCAGCAACTAATTGGTATTGGTAAGGAGCCGTTCCGTATTGTCCTGTAGCCGTAATCTGTCCGGCATTGGTATTACAGTTGTCATTTTTGGTCACCGCGGCAGATACCTGTAATAAGTTGGTAGACTGGCTTATGGCAAATGCAGGTGAAGCATTGGTACATCCTGTAAAAGCACCTCCTACTTCTGTAAATAAAATATAATAGTTTCCAGGAGGCAATGTGCCAAAATTATTTACTGTAACAGGTCCTCCGGAAAGTCCTGTAGAACTGCCTGTTATTCCGGTACTTGTATTGGACTGCGCATTGAAAATTTCATAATTTACCTGAGTTGCTCCGGTATCATAATTGCTGAACGTGAATGAAACATTTCCGTTGGCGCTTCCTGTACATGAAACATTGCTTACAACGTCAAGTGTTGCCGTCAGGTTAGAAGGCGAATCGATAGGAAGGTTGGCCGATTTGAAATAGTAACATTGTGTTACCACATCATACACCACAAACGTATACGTTACCCCGGGAGTTAATCCTGTGAAAGTTGTTGTTTCAGGGGTTCCAGGATCTGCAGGCTGATAATTGTTGGAGTAAGGAATAGTATTGTATTCTAAAATTGCAAACTGGAAGTTACCGCTGCTCACGGCAGAAGTTACTGTAATTTTAGCGGTTCCACCGTTCAAACAGTCTGTTGTCACGGCTGATACATCTATTACTAAGTCATCTGGTGGTGAAGCAATAATGATATTGTTTCTGACAACCGAACAGCCATTGGCGTCTATTACATCAACCTGATAGATACCAAAAGCCAGAATTTGGAAAGAATGGTCTTCTCCTGCCGTAGCATTATAACTATCAGAATAGCCAAAGTTATTGCTTACGTGATAGGTGAAAGGTCCGGTTCCTCCGGCTAAATTTCGAACGATAATCTCCCCATAGGATGTTCCTCCCGGATTATTACAAGTAATGTCAACGGTTGAAACGTTGAATGTAATAGGATTTGGTTGTGTTAAGGTAATCGTTTCGGTATCTGTACATGAATTACTGTCGGTAATGGTAATCGTATAATTTCCTGCAGGCAAACCTGAAGTTTGTGAGCCAAAGTTTGTACCTGTAGTCGTATTTACTACAGAAATAGCTATTGGTGCTACTCCGGCGGTATTGTCTATGGCTACAGCAATCGCTCCACTATTATCGCCATTACACAGAATGTTTTGTGTTTGGGTTACTGAAAGTATGGAAGGATTTGACAGCGGTGCTATTGTTGCCATGTTTGTACGTACGACACAGCCAATGTTGTCTGTAATCTGGAACTGATATGTTCCCGGTGTAGCTGTAGTATAATTTATTACCGACCCAACAACCGGAGTAATGGCTCCGTATGCTCCTCCGTTAACAGATGTCTGATAAGAATAAGGAGCTTGTCCGCCGTTGATAGTGATGTCTATTTCTGCATCTGGGCTGCTTGTACAATCCAGACCTTTATCCAATATTGAAACGGTTGTAAGTTGCTGGTTTATCGTTTGCGTAACAGTATCGGTACAACCGTTTGCATCTGTTACTTTAATGGTATAGGTTCCCGGCGTTAGATTGGCAAATGTACCCGATGACTGATTGCCTCCCCCGTTTATCGTATACGAGAAAGGGGCTGTCCCTCCTGTTACTGCTACGCTTATGGTAGCTCTGTTTGTCGTGTCATAACACAAATCAGAAGAAGCATTTATAGAAATTACAGGAGGTGTTGCCACTGTCATAGTGAATGGTACTATCTTCTGACAGACCATTGAGTCCAGTATATAAACCAAGCCATTACCAGGCGATGTCACGTTATTGAAAACCGGACTCGATTGATAGCCCATTTGGGTTCCGTCAGATGCGATCAATAAGTACTGGTAGTTGTTGCCCCAACCACCTGTTGCTGTAACGATTACACTTCCACCACCTGTGCAGGTAATCGGATTTACGGTAAGTGCGACGTTAAGTTCAGATGGTGGACTGTTGATTATCTGAGTTACCGTAGCAGTACAGTTAGTGGTATTGTCGGTTACAGTAATTGTATAAGTTTCAGCAGAAAGGATAGCTCCGGTTGAAATGTTACTCGTTGAAACATTGGTTCCGGAGGAAATGATTGTGCCTGAACTGTTCCTGATGATATAGTTATATGTTGTTGTGAATCCGCTTACAATATAATTCACATAACCAGTTGCTGTTGCAGGGTCAAAGCAGGCTGAATCTCCTTTTTCCAGAATATTTACGGCAATTGGTGTTACCTGATTGATTGTGTAATTTCTGGTAAAAGAACATCCGTTGGCATCCGTTACCTTAAAAGTATAAGTTCCCGGAGCCAGCCCGGAAAATACAGCATTATTTCCATTGTTTGCTATTGCAGCCGCCGGTGCAGTGATTTCATAAACAAATGGTCCTGTTCCTCCTGTTACAGTGAGTGTTACATCAGATGTCAAAGCCGGACAGACAGGTGCTGTCGCTGCAAAATAAATGTTTGTTGGAGGTAACAGCGGATTGATTGTAATTGCGTTTGTTCTGAATGTACAGCCATTAGCATCTCTGACGGTAACAGTATAAGTTCCCGCTGTTAATCCGCTAAATGAAGTTGCAGTACCAAAATTAATTCCGTCAATGCTGTATTCATAAGGAGCTGTTCCGCCGGTTACACTTCCGGCAGTAATGCTTATGGTTGCACCATTAGTGATACAGTTGTAAGGCTGTGTTTGGGTTACGTTTCCGGTAAGTGGTTCCGGTTGTGTCAATGTGAAATCAGTAGGGAATTCGCAGTTAAAAGTGGTATTTTCCTGAACAAAATAAGCTGTATAATTTCCCGGTGCCAGTCCGTTAAAAACACCGGATGTGCTGGTCGCGACTTCAAATCCTAAATCATCCCTCAATATAAAATGATATGAAAAACCATTCGCATTTGTCACGGTATATCGTATACTTCCATCGTTGGCTCCGTTACATTTAATGTTTTCAAAACTTGTGGTAAATACAACGTCCGGTAGATTTTGAATGGTTACCGGATTTGATAATGCCGTACAGTTATTATTGTCTACCATAATGAAAACATAGGTTCCTTGTTCTCCGAAAGGAATTTCAAAAGTGTCATTACTGGTATAATCGCCTGCTGCAGGGTTTTGCAATATTCCGTTAATGCTGTAAATGGCATATACATAAGGTGCTTCACCACCGGAAGGGGTCAATTTGATTTTGCCTGGAATACAGGTAATGTTCTGGAGAATAGTCGCATTCAGGTTAAGATTACTATTGTCCTGAATAGTAGTTGTGCTTGTAAAAGTACAGCCGTCATCAGTTCTTACTGTAACGGTATAGGTTCCCGGACTCAGATTTTGGAAAACATAATCATTGTCTGTGAGAGGTCCTACATTTAGAGTACTCGGACCTGAGATAGAGTAATAATACTGCGGCCTTACATTTAGAGCCTGTAGTCTGATGCTTCCAAATCCGTTACAGGAAGTGTTTTTGGTGATAACGTTTACCTGGAAGTTCAGGTCTGATACGCCTATGTCAGTAATAACGAATACGCAACCATCCGTAACACCCTGCTGCCTGATTTGCACCAAATAAGAGCCGGCCTGTGTAATCGGGAAAACCGGATTGCTTTGGTAAGGTACCAAAACAGTTCCCGTGTTTTGATCAACCAGCTGAAATTCGTAGGTTGAAGGTACGTTGGTTACTGTAATCTTTCCGGTAGTGTTACAGGTAATATTTTGGACGATGTGTTGTGCGTCTAAAAGGTTGGTATAAACGTTGAAGTAATATCTGTTGAAACAACCGTTTTGGTAATTGATGACTACGCGATATTGTCCTGCCAGCGTGACATTAAAATTGGTCCCGGTTCCTTGTTGGGTCCAAACGCAGGAAGGATTTTTATTAGCACAATTATCGATACCTACTGCCGGACAACTCGCTTCATTGAGTTTTTCCCAAATAATGCTTACGGCATTGGTAATGTTGGTCTGGATGAATCGGCTGTCGTTTAATCCGCATAAAAATATGTTAGGAAGTTGTTCTCCGTCGTTTGGACAGGTTACAATTTCATCTGCAAAAGGCAGTACCGGATTGGTTTGGTTTGTACCAAAACGGGTAACGGTAATGTATTCTGTAATTCCAATACAAGGTGGAGTAGGAGTGTTAACTACATAGTACTGTCCAGGAGCGGTTACCGTAATACTCTGGGTGTTTCCGATAACTGTACCACTGGCGTTATGCCATTGATAGGAAGCATAACCGGAACCTGCCGTTAGTACTACAGAAGCACCACAAAGAATTTCCGTTCTTCTGAAAGCACATTCATCAATATCAACAAGGAAGTTGGCAGGACCAGGTATTCCCAATCCGCAGGAATCCAATCCGGCCACACTTGGGTCATCAGAAATAATATTGCTGTTTAAGGCACCGCGGTAGGTGGTATAGGCCTGATTCTGTATAATGTTCGAACAGGCATTGGTCAGCTCGCTACAAGTATTTACTACCTGAACACGAATTTTGATAGTATAGGTGGGGTCGCCAATTTCGACAAGATTATTGGGCACCGTAAACGTCACTTGTCCTGTTGTTGGGTTATAAACATAAGTTACCCCGGGAGCTCCGCTTAAATCTATAGAATTAAAAAAGGTATTGTCTGGAAGAATGTCTCTAATCGTAAGATTTCGAGCGTCGTCGTTTCCAATATTCTGGAAAGTTAATACATAGTCTAAAACCTGACCAAGATTGACATCGGCTCCGCCAATATTGTTACCACTAATATCTCTTACGGTTTTAACTAGTTTTATTTCCGGTTCAATGACCTCTACTGCAAAGGAAGTCAGGAATGCACCATATCCGTCTCCCGATGTTAGTAGTCTTAAGGTTGCCCCAGTTTCGTTGTTAGGGATTATTCCATTTAATGGATTGGAAAGATTGAGCATATCCAAATCCAGACCCAGAGTATTGGTTCCATAAGGATTCCTGTTTGTGACCTGGGCATTATTATTGGTAATGGTAGAATTAAAGAAGTTGTTGGCCGGATTCAGCGTGTTGGAAACGTCTGTAAAAGTAGCGACCGTATTTGCTTTGATTCGCAACCTGTCATTTGTAATTCCGACATCACCTTCTAAAGCACCTACACCAAGTTTAGCACGAACAGGAAATGGAGCCGGAAGTGTAACGAAGCCATTTATATTAATATCGGCAGTTACATTTCCCTGAACCCCTGCATATCCGTCAAACGTAGAAATAAACTTTCCGGGCATGGTTGGATTTTCATAAATAACAACCATTACCCAACCGGCAGAACTTGCTCCTGACCGGCGTCCTTTTGCAGCACGTAGGTTGGCAAGTGTATAGGTTCCGTTCGGGTTCGCAAGTCCTCTTACCAAATTGGTTACGTTTTTATAACAGATGATAGGCGAATCTTTAAAAGAAGCAGCAATGTTTGAAGGATTATATCCATCAAAAATTATCGCATCTTCATCTCCGGCCGGGTCAGGATTGTTATCTGCCGTAAGGTTGATATAGGCGCCGCCAGGCAATTTAAATTTGACCTGATTCCAGTCGTTGAAACGTGGTGTTCCCTGCCATTCGGAATTTTGATTCGTGCTTCGCTCATAAGGATAAGTCGATGCCCAATACAATCCGGCATAGACTACTTTTGAACAGCTATTTCCTAAAGCCAAATCGGCAGAACTGGAACTGAAAGTAGATGGGTCGCCGTCAATATCGATGTATTCCATATTGAAGGAGTTGTTGTCACTTGTTCCGTTATAAGGAATGTTAGCTTCAGAAACATTGTTGGCTGCGGCTCTGTTAAGAATGTTATTTCCAACGAAAATGATGTCTCCTTTTACTTTCATACTTCCATTCTGGAGTCTGGGTGTAAAAGGAACAGGTACTTGTGCCTGAGCACTAAAACAGGCAAGAATAAGACATCCGAGCAGAACGATTGCCTTATGAAAATTGTTTGGGAGCTGGTGCATTGTTTTTGTTTTTAGTGGTATTTTTTTTTATTATTATTTAATTGGTGTTAATGCTCATTATCCAAATGGGATCAAAGTAGGAGTTATCCACATTTGAATAATAAGAAATTAAGGCTTCTTTCCATGAAGAATGCTTTTTCAGGTAGACATATCTGAAATTGTTTTTAGGGTTTATAAAATAGCTGGTTTCAATACCTCTGTTTTTCATTTTCTCCATAAACTTTTCGGTATTTTCCTGTGCTGCAAAAACATTAGCTATAATGTAATAGCCTGTTTCCAGTCCTGCTACTGATAGTTTATTACCTTTCTTAGGAGCATCCCGAGGTTTTGTTGTGTTCTTGGAATAGAATTCCTTGATTTCTTCTTCTGTCCTGGCGCTTATCTCTCTTTGCGCTTTTTCGTTTTTGAGGAACTGTTCTACGGAACCTTCCCGGCTGTCTTCTGTTTCATCATTTTTGTTTTTGGAATTAGTATCAACGTTCTTGTGGTTCTCATTTAACCCGAGTTCTTCGGGATTATCTACATGGATGATGTAGAGGTCTCTTTCCTTGCCTGATTTTTTCTTTTCGTATGATTTTAAGGCTTCCGGAAGCGATTCATAGCGTTCTATGACATCTTTGCCGTCAGCAGATTTTGATACGACATAATATCCGTTTTCGGCATCCTTCAAATCCTCCATGGTTTTTGGAACGATCTTTTTACCGGTTTTTGATTTGCGAAGCGTAATTGGTTTGGCAGTGGCCTCTTTGGCTGCGTTTTCTCTTTTGACATAGTCCATCAGATTTTTTACCTTCTGCTCAAATTCTGCCTTGCGGATATTTTCCACCGAATCTTCCTGCATCAGCATATCCAAAAGATGCATGTTGCTATCGTCCATTTGCAGGCGTAATTTTTCCAGTTCCAGTTCTTTGTCAAATTCAGGTTTTCCGTTTTTTGGTTTTTTTGAGGCTATCTTTTTGTCAATCGATTCAATTTGGGACAAAGTATCTTTTGCAGTAAGTGGTTTTTTATGCCCCAGAATTCTGTCCTGAAAAGAAAAAATCATGGTGATTTCATGGGTAGGGCCCAAATTAACAAGCCCTTCCTTGATAGTTCTTTCGTAGGTATAGCCTAAAGAAAGTCTTTTGGTGAAATGGAATCCCAGTCCAACACCCACACCATAAAAATCATCAATCCCGGTTTGGAACCAACCAAATCTTGGGAAATCTACAACTAATGACCCGCCCAATCCCAAATCATTTTCCTGACTTACTTTTCCACGAGCCATCAGTCTGAAACTGCTTCCTTCAAAAAGGTCTGTCAGTGAACTCATTTCATGCGAATACATAATATGGGCTGAAAAAGTTTTATCGGAATAATCTTTTGCCAGTTTGTTGGATTTGAAATCGTAATCGATAAAGTTTTCGGCGTAGACGCCAAAGTTAAAATTGCGATAGCGGAGGTTGAAACCAGGCTTGACGCTAAACAGGGAATTGTTACGCATGGCCAACAATACAGGGTCCGGTTCTTCGGTTACTGTCCTGTTACGGTCTACCCCGCTGTTGTAATACGCAAAATTAAACCCAAGGGTCAGGTCCATATTTTCATTCAGCTTCACATTGTAGGCATAGTTTGCAATTCCGCCAAAGCTTACAATTACGCCCAGATTTTGCTGATAGAGCCCAAAACCAAATCCGGCTCTGTCCGAAAATTTCCCGGTATAGGCAAGCATATATACTTTTGGCGAATCTTTAAATTGTATCCATTGGTTTCTGTGGTATAATGAAACATACGTATTGTCTTCACCAACAAAAGAGAATGTAGGGTTCAATAGGAAGCGGTTGTATTTTAAATTATTCTGTGACGGTATGTTAAAAGTAAGCACAGGGGTATCCTGCGCTTTTACAGAAGTAAAGGCGATGCAGAAAATAATAAAAGATAAAGCGAGGTAATTTTTAATCATTTAATTATTTTACAATTGTTATTGAACCTCGTTCTGTAATCTTGTTGCCTTCCATGATAGTATAATAGTACACGGGGTTTTTAAGGGAATAGGTAAAGGAGCTTTCCGGCCAGTTATTTAAATATCGTGTAGACCTGAAAACAATAGCACCGTCAGGTCCGTAAATGACCACTTCAACATTTTCATTATTGACATATTTGGTAGGCAGGTTCCAGGTATCGTTGATTCCGTCGGCATTTGGAGTTACAACATTCGGGATGGCCATCATGTTGTTTTCCATTCCGGTAACTACAAATTCTTTGGTCACCTGGCATTCACCCACTTTGGCAATAAGTTTGTAGGTTCCGGGTTCTTCTATTGTTACAGAAGGCCCGTTGGAAACTATTTGATCGTTAAAATACCATTCATAAGTATGAGCACCGCTTGCTGTCAATGTAATTGATGTGCCCAGTATAAGGGTGATGTCTCTTGGGGAATCGACGGTTATCTGTGACATGTCAAACGGAACGATTTCAAGGGTGTTTGATGTAATTGTGCAATCCAGATAGCTTACAACCAGAAAGTAATTTCCGGCACTGTTTACAGTGAGTGAGTTTTCAGTTCCAATAACAGTTCCATTTCCTTGTTTGTACCATTTATAGGTATATTCAGGACTGTTGATATTACTTCTTATCGTAACGGTAGTTTCTGATGAGCAAAGGATATCGTTTGTAGAGATAACCACTTCATTGGCAAAGCTCAAATTGACAGTAATGGCATTTGATACAATGACAGCATAATCAGGAATTGTAACTTGTAAGGTATAACTGCCGGTATCGTTATGATTGTTCAATGTCAGTGTCATTCCAGTCGCACCTGCTACCGGTTCGCCATTTCTGAACCACTGATACTGGTAATTGTAGGTGTTGTTTAAAATACTGATTGAACCGCTTGGCACTACAGCGTTAAACGAAGCAATCTTTAATGTTGCCGTAGTACTGCCGCATTGCTGGAACTCACTATTAGTAGCTATGGCGATATTCATTTCATTTGGATAACGCAGGTTGAAAGCAGTTTCTTTGATGATCTCGCATCCTTGTGTCTGTTTTACAACGGCTTTATAATCGCCATCCCTGTTTACGGCAAAAGAACTACTGCTTGAATTGCTTATCTGTATGTCATACCGGAACCAGTCGATTGCAGGCTGAAGGGCATCTGTAGTTACGGAAAGGGTTTTGACCTGCCCCGGAATAATTGTATCATCCAACGGACTGTTTGGTGTAAGATTAAAATCGCTTTCCCGTATTTCTATAGTATTGGATTCGAATGTACAGCTTCCCGTATTGACAGAAAGTTTATAGTTTCCTATTTCTGTGGCGCTAAAGTCAGGGTTGTTTCCTGTTCCGATTACGTCACCGTTTCTGAACCAGGTGTAAGTATAGGAGCTATTTGAAAAATTGCTCTGAATTATTACCTGCGGATTTTCAGGACACAATTGTCCGACAGCTATAATAGCCAAAGGCTGTCCTGAGAAAAGATTTACGGTTATGTCATTGGAAAATACGGGTGCGAAATCAGGTAAAGTGATTTGCAGTTTGTAGATGCCGTTTTCTGAAGGAGTGTTAAGTGTTAATGATGAAGCAATAGCTCCAACCACAGGATCTCCGTTTTTAAACCATTGGAAAGTATATCCGGAGGTATTGGTCACAGAAATAGTTCCTGATGGAGTAGTAGCAATAAGGCTGGTCAGACTTAATGTGATTGAGGTACTGGAACATTGCTGATAATCAGAATTAGCGCTGATGGTGCTTTCAAATCCGGTTGGGTATTCCAATACAAATATTTTTTCTGCAGTAGCGTTACAGCCTTGCGTCTGGGTAACCACGACCTTGTAAGTGCCGTTTTGTGTAGCCGTATAACTGCTCTGGTTGGCCCCCGGAATCGGGTCGTTGTTGCGGAACCACGCAAATTGAGGAGCCGTCGCATCTGTCGTTACGGTAAATGTTTTGGTTTCTCCCGGAAGCAGGATGTCCGTAGCAGGCGATGTGCTGGCAATGCTAATCTGTCCTATGGTTAGTGAAATGGCATTTGACTGTCTGGTACATCCGCTCTGGCTGATAATCAGGTAATAGTTTCCTTCCGAATCTGCAGTATGATTATACGTAGTGGCACCTGGAATTGGCTGGTCGTTTTTAAACCATTGGTAGGTATAGGCGGAATTGGCAACACTTGACGAAAGAGTAACGCTACTTCCCTCACACAGCGCTCCGGAACTGCTGATTGTAGTGTTTTCAGGCGATAGTTTTATGTCAACGGCATTAGAAACCACAGGCGCGAAATCAGGCAGGGTTACACTCACGGTATAGCTGCCGTTTTCTGTCGCGCTGGTTATGGTATGGCTCGTGGCTGTGGCTCCGGCAACAGTAGAAGTATTTTTAAACCATTGGTAGGTATAGGCACTGTTATTCCTGTTGGTCAGGTCGATTACACCTTGTGATGTGTTGGCAATAAAACGGGTAACGGATAAGGTAACAGGTCCGTTATCACAAGCCGTGTGGCTGGTGGTGGGGGTTATGGTTACTTCAAATCCGGTTGGGTATTCCAATACAAATATTTTTTCTGCAGTAGCATTACAGCCTTGTGTCTGGGTAACCACGACCTTGTAAGTGCCGTTTTGTGTAGCCGTATAGCTGCTCTGGTTGGCTCCCGGAATCGGGTCGTTATTGCGGAACCAGGCAAACTGCGGAGCCACCGCATCTGTCGTTACGGTAAATGTTTTGGTTTCTCCCGGAAGCAGGATGTCTGTAGCAGGCA